>JBILWH010000005.1:0-16477 GCA_044370015.1 Bdellovibrionota bacterium
GAGATCCGGACCCAAAACTTTATTTTTATTTTCTGAAGACATCCCTTTATACTTAGGCAAGCGTGACGCGTGGGTCAAGATAGACATCTTGAATGGCGTTTATGAGCTTCAAACCCTCATTCCATGGCTTTTGGAAGGCTTTTCGGCCCGCGATAAGCCCCATTCCGCCGGCTCTTTTGTTAATTACGGCTGTTTTAACCGCCTCTGAGAGGTCTGTTGCACCCTTACTTTCGCCTCCAGAGTTAATAAGACCTATCTTGCCTGCATAACCATTGAGGACTTGGTAACGACAAAGATCAATTGGGTGGTCAGAGCTAAGATCTGTGTAAACCTTCTCTGAGGTCTTACCGTGCTTCGTCGCCTTGTATCCCCCGTTATTGGTAGGGAGTTTTTGTTTTAAGATATCCGCTTGAATAGTTGCCCCTAAGTGATTTCCCTGTGAGCTTAAGTCTGTGCTGGTATGATAATCGACACCATTGACCTTAAAGCTTGGATTTCTTAAGTAGCACCAAAGAATAGTGACAAGCCCCAACTGGTGAGCCAGTTCAAAGGCATGGGAGACATCCACGATCTGGCGAGAACTTTCAGGTGAACCGAAATAAATAGTCGCACCCACAGCAACAGCACCCATATCCGCTGCTTGCTTCACAGAAGAAAACATTACTTGGTCGTATTTATCGGGATAAGTGAGAAACTCATTGTGATTGAGCTTTAAAATATGAGGAATTTTATGAGCATAACGACGAGCAGTGAGGCCTAAAACTCCGAGAGTAGAAGCCACGCCACTACAACCTGACTCGAGAGCAAATTCCACAATTTTTCGAGGATCAAAAAACACGGGGTTTGGAGCAAAAGAAGCTCCCGCTGAATGCTCAACACCTTGATCCACAGGAAAGATGGAAACATAACCTGTATTACGTAAACGACCTGTATTTAAAAGTGATTGAAAATTTCTGAGGACTGTTGGCGAACGATCTGAATCAACAAAAACTTCATCCACCCAATTAGGATTAGGAGTCTTGATCAATTCAGGAGTAATTTTTTGGCATTTGTGTTCAAGAAGTGAACGAGTTTCAGGACCAAGAAGTTCTTCGTAATTCAGCATAGAATTTTGATAGTCCTGAAAGTCTCTTGAAGCAATCTTGGAGGCTTTTTCAATCAAGAATGCAGGATTGACTTTGAAAACTAAGGGACTTAGATTTCGTGCGGTGCAAAAACAAATTATCCTTGCTTTATCTGTTTTGATTTCAACTTTTAGTTACCCGGCTTTTTGCAACTTTGAAGCTTCTAACTTCAAAGAATTTAATGAAATTGAAAATCGCCTTATAGAAAGCGCTCAAAAACACACCGAGGGACTGAAAGTTTTTTCTTGGAGCCTAGAGAACTCAAGCCCTGAAAGCTCAAAAGATATTGATTCATTTCTAGAATACCTGACACACAAAACAGAGATCATTCCCGATATTCTTATTCTTCAAGATTTCAAACAAAACTCTTTACCCACCAAATCTATTGAATCCTTAAAAGAAATTTATCCTTACGCAGCACTTTTTCCTTACCAAAAAAAGCAAATTGACGAGGTAAATCTTTTATCCAAACTCAAAATAGAAATTCGCAAAAACGGCTATCCCGAAGAATATCTCGACACAGAAATTAATAAATTCATAAAAATAATGTCCCTGCTTAAAAAATCAGGAGCTCATTCTGAAATAGCTATCTTTAGCAAAGTTCCTCATTTTAACTTAACTCGAAAAACAGAACTCGATTGGCAAAATCCCACTTTAAAAAACGACCTTGCAATTCATAATTTTAAAAAGTCCTACCAGCCATATTACGAATTAATGGATCCGTGGATCAGACCCTATTTGAAATTCAATTTTCCCTGGAAAAACAAAAACATTAATTTTATTCCCCTGAGTCTTTTGATGCCGTGGACGACAGAAAAAAGCGACGCTTCTATTTTGTCTCTTTTATTTAAAAAAACTTCAATCACCAAAGAAATCACATTGAATGAAGAAAATCCTCATTTTGCCCAACTCCACGACTTAATCAAAAAACTTGAACAAGACGATCTCCTCAAAAGCGATAAAAACACTCTTATGATTGGAAACCTAAGCGTTTATCTTAAGCAAAATAATAGTTGGGCGCTTCGGCCCGAATCTTTAGCATGGGTTTATTTGGAAAACTTTAAATTTCAAAACCTTTTCTCTCTCGATTCAAAAGTTGTCAGTTATCCCGTGAGCGAATCCAAGTGGACAAAAAATTTAAACAAATCTCAAGTTGACCATGCCTTTACCAAAGGAGACCTCGTCAAAAGAGCCGCGGAAGTACTTCCTGTATCAGGATCAAGTCACTATCCGATTTACGTGATCATTGAATAAACTGCTGGGTAAATTTTAGTAATCAAATTTACTAACTATTTTTAAGCGAAGCTTTCAGAAAAGCCACGAAAAGAGGATGCGCCTGAACAGGGCGGCTCTTGAATTCAGGATGAAATTGACATCCCAAATACCAAGGATGATTCTTAAGCTCCACCATCTCAACAAGGTTATGTTGTCGATTAACTCCTGAAACAAGCATCCCTGCTTTTTCAAAACTTTTTCTATATTTATTATTAAATTCAAGACGGTGACGATGGCGCTCACTAATTTGAGATTTTTTATAGGCTGAAAAAGCTTTTGACCCTTTTTTAACAGCGCAGTCAAAAGCCCCAAGACGCATACTGCCCCCCTTATGAGCAAAGCGCTGGCCCGGAAGATAGTGCACAACATTTACAAATTTTCCTTTTTTAAACTCCTCTGACTGAGCATCTTTTTTGCCTAAAACATTTCGAGCAAATTCAATCGACATCAATTGCAAGCCCAAACAAATACCAAAGCATGGAATAGAATAATGACGACCGTATTCAAGAGCGCGGATTTTTCCCTCTACGCCCCTTGAACCAAAGCCACCTGGAACTAAGATTCCATCCACTTCTCCCAAAATCTTTTCGCGACTTTCAATTGTTTCAAAACGAGAACTCTCAAGCTTTTCAGAATCAATAAATTCAACCTCAAGCTTTGCTCCCAGATGAGCACTTGCATGAATAAGGGCCTCATTCAGAGACTTGTAGCTTTCTTTTAAATCAACATACTTTCCAATGACACCAATCCGTAAACGTCGACTTGCATTTTCCTGGCTAGACAAGAAATTTCTCCAAGCTTTGAGCTGAGCTTTGGGTGCGCGAATCCCCAGTTTTGCACACACTCGCTCATCGATCTTTTCTTGCTTTAATAACAAAGGAAGCTCGTAAATGGATTTCACATCGCGAGCCGTTGCAACATCTCTCAAATCCATGTTTGCAAAAAGAGCGATTTTTCTTTTGATATCATCACCCAATTCACGATCGGCTCGACACAATAAAATATCAGGCTGGATACCGATACGTCTTAACTCTTGCACACTATGCTGAGTAGGTTTTGTTTTTAATTCATCAGCAGTATTGATGTAGGGGACAAGCGTGACATGAATATACAGAACGTTTTCTTGTCCCAAATCAAAACGAAGCTGCCTTGCTGCCTCAAGAAAAGGAAGCGACTCAATGTCTCCAACGGTTCCTCCGATTTCAACCAACAAAATATTACAGTCTTTTGATTCTTCAAGAAGATGCTTTTTAATTTCATCTGTGACGTGAGGAATGACTTGAACAGTTCCCCCCAAATAATCGCCACGTCTTTCACGCGCTAAAACGCTTTCATAAATTTGTCCTGAGGTAATATTTTGATCACGCGTGACGTTTTCATTCAAAAATCTCTCGTAGTGACCTAGATCGAGATCCGTTTCGGCACCATCTTCAGTGACAAAAACTTCCCCGTGCTGAAAAGGAGACATCGTCCCTGGATCAATGTTCAAATAAGGATCCATTTTGAAATGCTTGATTTTTAATCCACGATCTTTAAGCAAAAGACCAAGAGCTGCTGAACTTAAGCCTTTGCCTAAGCTAGAGAGAACTCCACCTGTGATAAAAACAATTTTAGATTTTTTTGAAGATCCCGCGCGAGTAGTCACGGATGTTTAGAGTATGGACGAGCTTTGAGATTGTCAATTTGTATTGTTTATTCTTCGCGCTGATCGGGAGGCAATTCAGCAACTGCTGGTTTGTCGATATCCACAACAACCCAACCGTCTGGGAGGCGAACTTTTTCTTCTGCAATTTCGCGAAGAGCTAAAACCGCAGGTTTGTTACCAGGATTTTCAACTAAAGAACGAGAACCCTTCATCAACTGCTTTGTTCTTTTAGCAGCCAAGTGAACGAGGGCAAAACGGTTAGCACAAAATTGAAGACAGTCTTCGACTGTTACGCGAGCCATAAGACAAATAGATACGGTACTTTGAGCCTGCTTGCAAGCTAAGCTTTTAGGTCCCCAAGATCTTCTCTATATTCAGAGGAAAAAACTCAAACTGCTCGTCCGTCAGAACCTTAAACTCAAGCGTGGCGAATTCAGGGCTTGTATTCTTGCAAACTATGCGAACAAGTCCATGAGGGGCTTCGGGAATCTCTGCGGGGCTAAGCTTCTGAACTTTTTGGATATTTTCAAATTTAAGAACAGCTCTTTTGCGAGGGTTAAAACGAAAAAGTGGCTCCCGATCGACATGCAGGGACTTGGAACTTTTATCAAAAATTAAATCCAAGCGTTCTTGGCGAAAAAAGAAAACTAAAAGATAAAAAATCGAAGCTGCTCCAAGAATAACATACCCGATGGTGCTTTGAATACTTGCTGCTTCCATGGGATTTGCTGCCCAGCCACTTTCCATAATGAAGCGATTAGGAGCTCTAGAGGTGGAAAAGAAAAAAGAAAAAAAGAGCAAAAGCATTCCGACAGCACGGGCTCTTAAGGGGCCAAGTGCAAAAATAAAACTTAAAAAACGAGGAGCTTTTTTCTCAAGATACAATTCAAAAACACCTTGATGATAATGAGTCCCTGAAACCTCAAAAAATCGCATACTCAGCATCCTATACGAAGTCTAATCTCCTATCTAGGAGCTTTAACTTCGACTATGATCCTCGCCATGATCGACTTAGAAAAAGAAAGCGAAAACCTGCTTGTTTGGGCAGCAGAAGAGGCTTTCTCGCTGCAGCTTCTTGCAGCTCTTTGTCGTATCGGTAAGGCTGTCCAGCCACTTGCTCGAAGCAAAGAAGGACATCAAAAGGTTTCATCCCTTCATCCAAAGGTTAAAATTATAGAAAAAATTTCTGACCTAGAGCCTGATTTTAAAGAAGCAAAAATTCTCTGGGCTCCAGAAAATGAACTTTTTTCAAATTCTCCGTTAAGTAAAAAATCAATCAATGAAGTTGAAACTCTGATAAGTCTTAAAAAAAAGCTCATCATTGCCAGTAGCCACAACTCGTTTGAACAATTAAAAGCCTTTCAATCACAAACACATTTAACAGTTCTCTACCTACCCGCTCTTGTTGGGTTTGGAGATGAAAACTTTTTTGAAAGTATTTTTGAAAGCATTCTCGACTGCGACTCTTACACCGACCTCCCCTCTCAAAAATTACTCTCTCTTAAAGATGCCGCATCCCTTATGCTGAGCCTTGTTTTAGACAAAGACAAAAAATTTCCGACACAAATCTGGTGCGAAGGAATCCCCCTGTTCCAAAATGAAATCATAGAAGGCCTACAAGACTATAAAAAAGTAAGCCCTCAAAATATTATTGTAAAAAAACTAAGGGATTTTTTAGGCAAAAACAAAAAATGGGAAATTCAAGAACCCTTGCTTCAAAAACCTCAAAACATCCCAAGCCATAAAGAAATTTTTCCAACTCTTCTCACTCCTTGGAAAAGATTTTTTAAAGAAAGCTTTCGAGTTTATGAAACGACTCGCGATGGAAATCTTTTACTTCATTTTCCACCCTCGAGGGCCCCTTAAGTGACAACGGCCAAACGCGATAACACGGCTCACGCTCTTGAGCTCAAAGATGGAAGAACTTTGTTTTTTCACCGACCACTGCCACCCAAAAATCCTCTCGATCTGCAAAGCTTTATTGAAAGCGGATACAAACAACTCGAGGTGGAAATTGGTGCAGGAACAGGTCGTTTTCTAGCCGAAAGAGCGCAAAAATATTCCGATCGTTTTTTCGTCGGGATCGACAAGAAAAAAGATCGAATTGATTCAACCTTTTCAAAGCTCTCGCGAACGGGACAAAACAATTGGAAGCTTCTTAGAACAGATGCTCGAAATTTCCTGAATGTAGAATTACCTCCCATCAATACTTTGCACGTCTATCATCCCGATCCATGGCCTAAGAAAAGACATCATAAACATCGTTTTTTTCGCTCCCCAGACGCTAAACACTGGGCTCAGGCCATTGTAAAAGGTGGTGAATTTAGAATCTCCACCGATCAGCCAGATTATTTTGAAGAAATCATCGCCATCACCGAATCTTGGGATTTCTTGGAACTAGAACTCGCATTAGTGAAAAGAAGCGGAAAAGCCCAAAGCCGTTTTGAAGAAATTTTCTTAAAACAGAACCTTCCCGTGTATAAAGCTTATTTTAAAAGAAAATAAAGTCCGACTGCTAAAACAATCCTATAATATCCAAACCAAGCAAGCGGATATTTTTTTAGAAAAGCTAAAAAAACTTTAATAACTAAAGCTGCCACAACAAAAGAAACAAACATTCCCAGCAAAAGTGACATCCACCAATCGCGATCAAACTGAAGCCCACCCTCCTTGAAAGCTTTGAACATTTCGTACATGGTTGCAGCTCCTAAAGTAGGAAGAGCTAGGAAAAAAGAATATTCACTAGCATCTTTAGGGCTCAAACCCATACAACGTCCCCCTAAGATTGTTGCCATCGATCTAGAAAAACCTGGCCACAAACTCAAACACTGAAGAATTCCAATTAAGAAAGAATCTCCGTAGCTTAGATCATCCATAGATCTTGTTTTTATTTTTTTATTATTCAAAAAATTCTCAAGTAAGATCATAAACACCCCGCCCACAAAGAGAGCCGCAACAACCCACAAAGGAGAAAAAAGATACTCCTTTATCGATTTATGAAACAACAATCCGATAATAGCCGCAGGAATAAATGATAAAAAAAGATTCACAAAAAATCTTTGACTTGATGACTTATGAAACAGCCCCTTAACCTTTTGCAATAAAAAATCCCAATACAATAGCAAAACTGCAAGGATGGCACCTAACTGAATAGCAACCGCAAATGTTTTAGCCCCTGCGCTCTCCTGAATTCCTAAAAAATGTTCTGCAAGAATTAAATGTCCGGTTGAAGAAATAGGCAGATACTCCGTTATTCCCTCAACTATACCTAGGATGAATGCATCAAAAAATGTCATAGCTTAAGGTTAAGCGCGCTCCGTACTTTGCGCAATCCGACACAATGACAATACTTATAATCTGATAAATTTATTGCTGTGTCTTTTGACGATCAACAAGATCTTTATGCTCAGCCACACCTACACGAGCCGTTTCAATCAAAAGGCCTAGCGATTCCTGAGGAGAAGACTTTGTTGCAATAGAATAATAAATACGATCATCTCTAGATAAAAAATCATGAAGCAAATTCATTTGCTCAGAGCTCAAATCAGCAGGAAGAGCCATAAGAGCATCGTCACCGCTTCGAAAGTGAGCAATAATATCAACTCCTGTTTTTTCTTTTAAATCTTTACTCAATTGATCAAAAAAAACATTGAGCTCACGAGTTGATTCCACATAGATCTTTGGCAAATCTTTTCTTGAAGGATCGCCTCGCATCCAAGTATCACGAATCACAAACGATTGAAGACCAAATCCTCGAATGTCGATTGCAATAATACTTGTTGATCCCTTCAAAAAAGCATTTCGAATAAATTGAGCATGGCGCTGAGTCCACGGACGACGACTCACAAGTTCCAAAATATTTTTGTCAGCTTTTTTATCTTTTGCTAACCATTCTTCAACTTTAGAAAGCTGCTCGGCGGTTAAAACATCGGGGGGAGGCAACAAATCTGCACCCTGAATTGATTCCAAATACAAAAGAATGTCTTGAGAAACTTTTCTAGAAATATCTTGTGGTATTCCCTGTCTTTCTAAACTTTTTTCCACGTCTTCTTTTAAAAAGCTTATGTTACTTTTTTTCTTGTCTTTAAATACACGCGATAAAACCTGAGTTGTTTCGTCTGTGTGTTTTGAAAGTATGTTTTGAATGTTTTCTCGCAGCAAGTGGGTCTGCTGTTGCCACGCATTGATATCAAAACCCATTGCCTTCAAGTGAGCTCCCTCAAAATACCTTGAAGACTCGACCTGCACTCGACTCATGAGTAAGCGCAGATAACCCATTCCTGTCGCTCCACTTGAGGCAAGATCGAGTTCTAATCTTTTTTGTAATTCACTTAGCACTGTTTTTTTAAACTCTGCAACACTCAAAGAGGTGATCACTGTTCTGTCCTTAAAATTTCGATGAATGAGTCGGCCCCACTCCGGATGTTCACTTAAAATCTCGCTTAAGTGCCAATCTTTTAAAAGCAAATACTTTTCAGAAAAAGTAATTCCCTTAGAAATAACATTAATATCTTTCAAGCCATCTTCTCTCATCCAAACAATATGCTCGCCGTCTTTTAATCCCTCTTGAGCAAAACGAGTCCACTCAATCATCAAAGAAGCAGACATACGATGTTGCTCAGCTGCATATCTTGCTAAGATCTTTTTACTAATTGCAGGAGAAAAATTTTCTTGGCCATAAGCAACTCTTAGAAGTTGCGAGCAAATCTTATCTTTTGATAAGGCACTTTTCTTTGGCCCCTGATGACGAAGAAGCTCAGCACCCGATTCGAGGTTTGAAGAATATAAAAGCCCACTAAAAGCAAAAACAAAAATCGATAAAAAATACAGTCGCTTATTTGCTTTCATAGAGCCTTTTAAGGCCCTTTAAACTTGCAAGATTCATGCAAAAAAACCCACAAAGTACGCTTCCCATTTGCAATTAAAAGGCTTAATCACGCTAAAAAGAATAATCGATGTGTTAAAGCTTTTTACAATGTTGCCCTAAATTGTTTTCTTAGATCATTTCTTACTCAAAAACGGTCTCACCCCGATGAGATGCTTTTTCAGAAGACTCAATGATTTTGGATTTAGCAGTGCAAACAAGATCCTTAGGCATCCTGGATTGACTTACAAAAAGCTTTAACTTGGGATGATCAAATTTCTTTTTTGTGAGAACCATGTAAGAAAACCCTGGATGAGTGAGTTTAATTTTTAAAATTTTCTCGAGTTGATCATCAAAGGGGGCGAGTCCCTTTTTTCTAAAATCCACTCGCGAGGGTTGAGCGTAACACCAACCCAAATGTGACTTAAGCAAGGGGCAACCCATTGAGCTCTGCGGACAAGGCGCCACAACAGAGTAATCTCGAGCAAACTCATCTCGCAAAAACATCAAATCCAAAGTTCCTTCTTTCAGTGGAGGCTCAATCACGATCAAAGTGCCATCCTGTGACAATTGAGTTTCTAGAAGATTTTTCAAGAAGGATTTTTTCTTAGCTCTAAAGCGAGGCCCTGATCCCCACTCAGTTAAAAAGTGTCCCATAAGAATGAGGTCAAATTTTTCATTTTTTAAAGGGAATGATGGAAGTTTAACTTTTTGAGTCAGAATTTTTTGCGAATCACTCATGAGAGTGGAAAGTTTTTCTTTTGCTAAATTGAGCGCTTTAGGAGAGTGATCCCACAAAAATAATTTCTCTGGCTCCGCAAGTCCTTGCTCCTGCAGCCAGACCATCAAAGACAAAGAAAGCGTGCCCGGCCCGCAACCCACATCTAATACACGTGCAAAACTTGGGGAAAACTTTCTTTTTTTGACTTCTTCTAGGATCCAATAAAGTTCAGGAAAATGAAGTGGCAAATAATAAGCAACATACGCATAAAAATATTTATCGATGTTGAGATAACCTTCGGGTCGCTCGTGACGATGAGGACCCATCCAATCGCGCAACTGTTGAAGCGCAGGCTTTAGTCGCGGATCTTTATAAATCTTGGCATCTAAAAAAGGCGAAAGTTTAGAAATCAATCTCTTTAAAAGCTTTTAGTGAAGAACAATCTTATCGGCTTTAATCGGACGTCCAAAACGAGTTGCTTTAAGAGGTCCAGTTGCTGGAATAGAAGGAGTTGTTCCTTGTGAGCGACGAGCAGCTTTAGATTCAGTGCCCATTTTTTTCTTTTTATTTTTGCGTTTAATACGAGTTCTTTTTCCAGGAAATGCCATGTAAAGAAATTTAAATGAGGCTTTTCTACGAGTCAAATAAGAATAAGATGGGTCCATGAGCACTCCACTTCAACGCTTTGAAAGCTGGTACAAAGAAGCCCAAGCTTCAGATAAAGTCGATGCGGACGCCGTTGCCTTAGCAACGAGTACCCCAAACGGGCACCCCAGCCTAAGAATCCTCTATTTTCGGCAACTTATAGGCGAAAAATTCTGCTTTTTTACAAACTATCAAGGCCGAAAAGGGCAAAACCTTAGCCAAAACCCACGTGCAGCGATTGTCTTTTTGTGGAACATGATCGGTAAGCAGGTGAACGTGGAGGGAGAGTGCTTCCCCCTAAGCCCTGAGGAGTCAGATGCCTATTTTTACAAAAGGGCTTTTGAGAGCCAACTCAGTGCCGCAACTTCTAAGCAAAGCCAAAAGCTCAGTTCTTACCAAAAGTTTTTAGATGAAATTGAAGAAAATCGAAAAAAATTTGGAAATAAAATCACTCGCCCCGCACACTGGGGGGGGTATGGCCTCATTCCCGAGCGGATTGAATTTTGGGAAGAACAACAACACCGTCGCCACAAACGCGAATGCTACACAAAAGAGAAAGGAATTTGGGTTAAGGAACTTCTTTATCCTTAAGAGGCTTTTTTAGTGATCTTGTATCGATCTGAAAAAAAGTCGGGCGGAAAGGCAATGTTTCTTAACTGAAATTTACTAATAAATCGTGGCACAAATCCAGGCGTCGTGAACCGATTTTCTTTTTGATTGAAGCGAAAGATTTCTTGAGTGGTAATGACCTCTCCTTCCATCCCAGACACTTCAATCATTTCAACAATTCTTCTTTTTCCATCTTGCCCACGCTGCACATTCACCACTAACTGAACCGCACTCGAAACATATTCACGAATGGTTCGTAGAGGAAGATCCGATCCTGCAAGCATCACCATAGCCTCGATTCTTCGAAGAGTATCACGCGCACTGTTTGAGTGAATCGTAGTCATGCTTCCATCGTGGCCTGTATTCATAGCAAATAACATATCCAAGGCCTCGCTCCCACGACACTCACCCACCACAATTCGATCAGGGCGCATACGAAGCGCGTTGATCACAAGCTGACGAATCGTAATCGGCGCCACATCTCTTAGATTTCCAGGACGAGCCTCTAAGCGAACAAGATTTGGAATTTTAATTTTCAACTCCGCTGTATCTTCAATTGTGACAACTCTCTCTTGAGGATCAATAAACGAACTCAAGAAATTCAAAAGAGTTGTTTTTCCCGATCCTGTCCCCCCACTCACCACCATATTGATTCGAGCGTTCACACAACAATGTAAGAAATAAGCAATTCGCTCATCAAACATGCCCGAACCCATAAGCTGATCTAATGACAAAACATAAGGAGAAAATTTTCGAATCGTAAGTGAAGGCCCATCTACAGCAACAGGTGGGATCACAATATTGACTCGCGATCCATCAGGTAATCTTCCATCAAGAGTAGGATTTTTATCGTCTAATGTTTTGCCAAGAGATTGCGCGATTGCTTGAAATAATTTCAAAAGATCCGCTTCGCTATTAAAACTCAAGGGAGTCGATTTGATAGTTCCCTTGGTTTCTATAAAAATTTTTGTGTGGCCATTCACCATCACTTCAGTGATAGAGTGGTCTCTCATGAGTTGATCAAGGGGACCTAGATCAATCGGATTACTTTTGCTCACTCGCTATTTTCCTGCCTTCTAAGTAGTGCGAAACGTCAGCCATCACTTTGGGAGCTTGACGGCGAAACAACTCCCAACAGGAAATCGAGGCTCCAATAAGCAGCAAAGTATAAAACAAAGACTTGTAGTTAAGCGATTTTTTACGAGCAAAAATCGGGCCTTTATATTTTTTGCTCGAGCAAAGAGTATCGCCCATAATAATTGCGCTCACTCGCTTAAAAGAATCGTCTTTCTTCACGTTAATTCTATCGGCGAAGAAAAAAAGAATCTTTATAAAATTCGCTATTTAGAAAGTAGAATTCAAAAAATTGGCTCTCAAAAAATGCAAGGCTTTTTTGGCAAAGTACAGCTTCATCATGCTTCGATCATAAAACTTTGAAGCAAGAACTTTCTCGGTAAATACCTGAATCTTTTTTGTTTCTTGATCTTTTACCGCAAGACCTAGCCAACAAAGTCCCACAGGTTTTTCTTCACTTCCCCCACTCGGACCAGCAATTCCCGTCGTGGAAAGAGTCACTAAAAAACGTGAGTTCTTAACAGAATCTTCACACAAGCGAAGCAATGCACTTTGGACAAGTGATTTCGTGCACTCTTCAGAAACTGCTCCATGATTTTTTAAAATTTCAGGATCAACACCTAAGCGAATTTTTTCTTCATTCGCATAACAAACTTGCGAACCCCAGAGAACAGCAGAAGCTCCTGAGACATCAGTCAGCAAACTTGAAAGCAGCCCACCCGTACAGGATTCTACAAGAAGAAGCCTTGAATTTTTCTTTTCAAGTTCGGTGATGATTTTTTCTTCAAGCGAGGGGAGAGACGCGCCTTTTTGATAGGCAATCGGCGCAAGAATTTGATCTATTTTTTTTACAGATTCACTCCACTGAGTTTCTTCATCTGAGCTTTTCACATTTCCCATGAGCGCTACATAATTCTCAGGGAAGTGTGTTCTAAATCCGAGTTTAAAAGGAGAAAGCCCAGCTTCAACAACCTTTAGCTTTTCCTGGAGATCGCTCTCTGCAGTAAAGCAAGTCGCCCATGTATAAGTGCGAAAAGATGAGTTTAAAAATTTAGGACGAACATTTTTTTCAAAAATTGCTTTTAATTCTTTGGGAACTCCTGGGAAAAAATAAAATTCGCAATTTTTACCTTCATGATTTTTCGCAAAAGAAAATGCAGGCGCAGTGCCCACCGAGTTTTCAATCACCACACATCCGCGGGGTAATTTGGCTTGCTTGAGCTGACTTTCATTGGGCTCTCGATTGCGACTTGCCAAAACTCTTCGAACAAAAGCTTCGGCATCTTTGTTCATCTCAAAGGGAACCTTTGCAAATTTTGAAAAAGCCTCTGCTGTTAAATCATCGGATGTGGGCCCCAATCCACCCGTACAAAAAACAACATCGCTTCTTTGTGCGGCTAATTCAAACGCCGACACAATTCGCTCTAAATTATCATCAACACTTTGCGCATAGCGAACTTCAAACCCCAAAAGCTTTAACTCACGACCAAAGTAGCTTCGATTTGTATCAACGACTCGACCGTCTAGGATTTCGTTTCCAATAGTGATTAGCTCTGCAATCTGCGACTTCATCTTCTGAGACTTTCCTTATGATTTTTTTTCGCTCTCAAGTCTTTTTGCAATAAAATCTTGAATTTGTTTTTTTAACACTACTTCTGAAGATTCATTCTTCCACTCGTGTTTAGCAATTCGCTTCATCAAGGCTTCATTTTGCAACTGAAGCATCTGAAACACTTCGTCTTTCCCCATAGAATCTCGCTTCATAAGTCTTTTGATTTTTAGAGGCTCAGAGGCTGTGACAACAACAATTCCCGCAAGCATGTTGTGAAAGTTTGACTCAATTAAACGAGTGCCTTCGATAAAAGCAAGCTTAGTCCCTGAGCTTTTCCAATTGGTCATGACTTTTGTGATGTATTCCAAAATAAGAGGATGAAGAATAGACTCAAGAATTTTGCGATCATCGGGATTGCGCATCATTCTTTTGCGAAGAGCCGGTCTGTCGAGCTCTCCCAAATTATTTAACACCTCGGCTCCAAAAGCCTTATAAATAAGAGCAAAACCCTTTTTGCCCTCTTCTCGCTTTTTATCAACGACAATACGCGAGACCTGATCGGCATCAATTCCGGGATACCCTAGCTCGTTGATAAGCTTCATGGCAGTGGATTTTCCAGAACCGATAACACCTGTTACGCCCCAAACTTCAAACATGATAGACTGAAGATAGCAGCAAATGAAGACGAGTGAAATCGGATATAGAAGTTACGGATTAGAACTCACCGGACCCCGCGTCCCGCGCTCAACAATTGCCGTTCTTGATTACTATCCTCGATCCAAGCGATTGATTTTGAGTGATCTCATGATGCCTCGTGATGAGGAAAGCGACCTAGATCAAGCAATCGTTGATTTTTTTAAAGATCAAACAAAACTCTCAAAAAGTCTTCTTGTTACCAATGCTCCTTTGAGTTTCCCGCCCCTTCTTTCTAAAAAGATGGGAGCTTCTCGCGACACTGTTCACCAAGAAATTGAGTGGATGGAGCACCTGTGGAAGCAACTTAAACCCCAACCCCGAAAATTTCTCGACTATGTTCATCGACCTGTTGAGGTCTATCTTCGCCACCAATGCCCCGAGCGCTTTGCTTTTGCCGATGCCATTGGATCCAACCAGATTCTCTTGGCCGCTCGAATGCTCAAGCTTCGAGAAAACATCAAGGCAAAATTTCATGAAAGCGCTCCACGCGCCTCGTTTTATCGAATTGCAAAATCTCTTAAGGCAAGAACTTTTATCATCAAAGGATATTCTTCTCTGAGTGACGGAGTTGAGGCACGAAAAGACTTCATGAACTTACTGCAAAAAAAAATGCCTGAACTTTTTATTTTCGATGAAAGCCTCGAGATGCTAGTTCTTCACATACAGGCCTTCCATGCCTTTATCTTGGCCCTAACGGGACACCTCAAAAACAAGGAACACTGTGAACGCCCGCCCCATAATTTTCCCAAAAAAAGCAACTGGCTATTATTGCCAAAACAAGTCATTGACTGGGAAAGAATTGTTTAAAAAAGCTCTTTAATTTTTTGTATTTTCAAATTGATTTTTTGCCCTCCTTTTCTTAAGTTGGCGGGCAAGATGCACTCAACTCGCCTTGAAATCTTAAAACTTATTCATCAATCTCCTGCTCTTAAAGCACAAGAAAGTTCGCAAAAAGTTTCTGATTACTACGGCGAACTAACTTTTGGCCCGGAGGAGCTCGAAAAAGCCCTTTCTTCTCATGTACTCAGTGCCTACAAGGCAGCCCTCAACGGCAAAGGCTCCATGGACATGGCGAATGCACAAAAAATTGCTGATGCCGTAAAAGACTGGGCGATTGAAAAAGGTGCCACACACTTTACTCACTGGTTTCAGCCGCTCACAGGCTTAACAGCTGAAAAACATGATTCCTTTTTAAGTTTTGATTTTAAAACTTTAAAATACGTCGAGAAGTTTAATGCCTCTCAGCTAATCATGTCCGAGCCCGACGCCTCTAGCTTTCCATCGGGTGGAACGAGAAGCACTTTCGAAGCTCGTGGCTACACGGCTTGGGACCTCTCATCTCCTATGTTCATTGTTGAAAACGCGGGAGCAAAAATTTTGTGTATCCCCAGCGTTTTCGTAAGCTACACAGGCAACGCGCTCGATACAAAAATGTCTCTTCTTCGCTCGATGAATTTATTGAGCACTGTTGCCACTGAGTTTTTAAATCTCATGGGTGATAAAAAAGTTGAATCTGTCACCACTACAATCGGAACTGAGCAAGAATACTTCCTCGTTGACCGGGCTTACTTTAAAGCTCGACCAGACCTCATCATGACAGGACGCACTCTTCAGGGCGCGGGAATGCCTCGTGGCCAGCAGCTTGAAGATCACTACTTTGGGAGCATTCCTCCTCGTGTTCAGGCTTTTATGGCTGATTTTGATAAAGAACTTTATCGCTTGGGAATTCCAGCTAAAACTCGTCACAACGAAGTAGCACCTGGCCAGTTTGAAATTGCTCCTATCTTTGAAGTGGCAAACATTGCAAGTGACCACAACATGTTACTCATGGAAGTCTTGCGCCGCAAAGCTCAAGATCACGGCTTTGAATGTCTCCTTCATGAAAAACCCTTTGCGGGAATCAACGGATCCGGCAAACACAACAACTGGTCTATGGCGACAAGCACCGGAGAAAACCTCCTTGAGCCTGGAAAGACACCTCACCAAAATGTTCGCTTTCTTGCTGTTCTTTCTGTTGTCCTCAAGGCCGTTTTTAACAGACAAGTTGCTCTCAGAGCCTCTGTTGCAAGTCACGGAAACGACCATCGTCTAGGTGCAAACGAAGCTCCTCCTGCAATCATTTCTGTTTTCGTAGGAGATTTATTGAGCCAAATTCTTTCCTCTCTTGAAAGAGGTGAAGATCTTTCTAAAACCTCTGCTGAGCAAGTAATGATTACATTTGGATTAAACCAACTCCCCTCACTTCCAAAAGACAATACAGATAGAAACCGTA
>JBILWH010000006.1:0-16442 GCA_044370015.1 Bdellovibrionota bacterium
TTATGCAAGACAATTTCTCGATCAACTCAGTCGACCTGACGTTGACCTAATTGATGGTCTCGCTCCCTGTATTTCAATTGATCAAAAAACTATTTCTGCACACCCTCGTTCAACTGTCGGAACGGTCACTGGAATTTATGATTTTCTCCGACTCCTTTTTGCACGTGTAGGAGAAGTAAGGGACCCAAACACAGGCGAAACTCTTAAGCCTCACACAGACGATGATATACAATTGCATATAGATGCTCTTCCTAAAGGAACAAAATTCCAAATTTATGCAAGCGTTGTTCGTGGAAAAAAAGGCGAATTCTTAAGAGAATTTGAGGGATGGCGTCGGACTGGTTTTTCTAAAGTTCGAGTTGATGGAGAAATGCGAGATCTCTTTGATCCTATTCTTCTTTCTCGATATCAAAGCCATGACATAGAATTACTTGTTGATACAATTGTTGCAGGTTCTGAGGAAAGCTCTCAACGAATCACCACAGCCTTCAAGCATATTGATCGTATTGCCGAGGGTTGGCTAAAAATTATTTCTCTTGCTGACAAAAGCGAAAAGCTTTTTTCACGAAAAATTGCGGCTTCCTCTTCCGAAAAAACTTTTCCCGATCTTGAGCCAAGGCTTTTTTCTTTCAACTCTCCTTATGGCATGTGCGAAAAGTGTAGAGGCGTAGGGCTCGTTGTCGAAGATAAAAAGAAAATAAAAGAAGTCGACGAAGATGGTGAAGAAATAAATGAAGAAGAAGTGGCTCAAGCGTGTCCTTCTTGCAAAGGAACTCGTTTAAGACAAGAAGCACTTTGGGTTTTATTTCAAGGAAAAAATATTGCTGAGTGGGCAAACCTTTCGGCTTCTGATCTCAAAATTGAACTTAGTAAGATTTACGTCGATCAAAAAAGTTTGGTCACCAAAAGAATTCTTGAAGAAATACTCCCGCGCTTAGAGTTCATGAAAAACGTTGGCGTTTCTTACCTTTCTCTTGATCGAAGAGTTAGCACCATATCAGGTGGAGAGGCGCAAAGACTAAGGCTTGCAACTCAATTAGGTTCTGAACTGAGCGGTGTCTTGTATATTTTAGATGAGCCTAGCATTGGACTTCATCCTGCAGACCACGAACGCCTTCTAAAAAGCATCAAGCGACTTCGTGATATGGGAAATACGGTTGTCATCGTCGAACATGATGAAGAAACTATGCTTTCCTCTGATCTTTTAATCGATATAGGACCTGGTGCTGGTCGTTTTGGAGGAGATTTAATCTGGGCTGGTTCTCCGAGTGAGTTAAAAAAATCTAAAAACTCTCTGACGGCTGACTTTCTTTTGGGAAAAGAACTTGTTTTTGAAAAAAGAAAACCTCGCAAAAAAGAAACTAAGTCTATCAAAATTAGCGGCTGCGCTGGACACAATTTAAAAAATGTAAGTGCTGAAATTCCCCTTGGTCTCTTTGTTGTCTTCACAGGTGTTAGCGGAAGCGGAAAATCCTCTCTAGCAAGAGACACTCTCGAAGTGGCTCTCTCCAGAGAACTCAACGGAACCACGACCAAACAAGCCCTTTCCTACAAAAAAATCGAAGGGACTCAACATTTACAAAAATCAATTCGGGTTGATCAGCGCGCAATTGGAAGAACTCCTCGAAGCAATCCTGCAACTTACACAGGGCTATTTAGCCACTTGCGGACCCTGTATGCGCAACTTCCAGACTCACAAATTAGAGGCTATTCAGCGGGAACTTTTTCCTTCAACACGAAAGGCGGACGCTGTGAAACCTGCGAAGGCGCCGGCCAAAAAAGAATTGAAATGCATTTTCTTCCTGATGTTTTCGTCGAATGCGAAAGCTGTGGGGGGGGACGTTACCGCAGAGAACTCAGCGAAATTCTTTTCAAAGGAAAAAATATTTCTGAAGTTCTCAAAATGTCAATTGATGAAGCCTATGAGCATTTTAAAAATCAGCCCGTCTTAGAGCAAAAACTTAAAACACTTCTTGATGTAGGCTTAGGATACTTACAACTTGGCCAATCCAGCACAACTCTTTCTGGAGGAGAAGCTCAACGCATCAAGCTTGCACGAGAACTTTCAAAACGCTCTTCTGGAAAAACAATTTACTTTTTAGATGAACCCACCACGGGCCTTCATTTTCAAGATGTTAAAAAACTTCTAGAACTCCTTCATCGTCTCGTCGATCAGGGAAATACTGTTTGTGTGATTGAACATAATTTGGATGTTATTGCCTCCGCAGATTGGCTTATTGATATGGGCCCGGGGCCCGGAAACGAAGGCGGGCAAATCGTTTTTCAAGGTCCTCCAATGGATCTTCCAAAAGCAAAAGAATCTGCAACCGCTGCTCCTTTAAAAACTTATTTTGAACGCAGAGGCTGGCTAAAGGGCACCGCCTAAGGAAGAATTTAAAACTTTCAATTTGAGAGCGGAACCACTCGAGGAATATTTTGCTCAAGGTTTTCCAACTCTGAAAGTAGCTTTGGATCTAACCGATAATTATAAAGTTTTGGAAATTTAATTTTCTTTAAAAACTCACTATCTCCAAAATCAGCATAAGGAAATTTTTTTAAGAGATCAGTTATAGGAGCGTAGAGCTTTTCAAAAAGTTCTTTGCGATTTGTTCTATGGGTTATACTCTCAAAATCGTGAAATTCAATCCGAACTTTTTGAGACATTTCCTCTAACCCAATAGCTGTTCCATTTGCTAGATTCAAATAGCCCTTTTCGTTTGGATAATCTTCAAACCAATTATTTTCCCAAGAGCGTCCATTCACAAAACGGTTCTGTCCACGATTTGGAATAAAATCAACCTTGTCCCATCCGTAAGGGTTTAAGTATTTCCAATTAATCCTGTGAAGACCCCAACGCTGCAGTCTTTTGGGTTCATTTTCAAGCAATCTTCCGTCAGGATTTGTGTAGGGAACCATAACGTCTTCAGATGTAAAATTTCGAATACACCCATGAGAAGCAGGCTGACCAAAATAATCGTACCCGTACCCATCAGTTCCATGAAAATTTCTTTTGGTGTATTGAGCCAAAACAGGTGCTTGATTTAAGCTTTTTCTTTTACTCTCATGCGAATAAATAGGGCGACGAGAAGCGAGCATAATATCGTAGGGCATCCATGATCGCGGAACAATTTCGTGAGTTTCTTCATCCTCAACCATCTGGCGATGATCTCTATCTAAAGCAAAAATATAATAACGGCCCGCAGGAGTGAGTCCACCTTTGCCATCTGTTGTATGCGTTCCAGAAGAAATCAAGCCCGCTCCCCTCACCACACCCTCTATTGAAAGAACAAGAAACTCCTGATCAAAATTTTTGAGGGAAGACACATATCTCGAACCCTCATCACGTAGGATAAAAACATCAATCCGTGCTTTTTTGTAAGGTAAAAGTTGAGGAACAAAAGGACGAGCGCACGTGGACCATTCCGTTTGGGGAGCAATTTTTAAATTTTTAATCTGCTCAGGATTTAACCTTACAGGAAGTGCCTTAGGAACGGGTGTTTCTCTTGCTAATAAAAAAGGGCTAAGAATAAAGACAATCGAGCCTAGAACTTTAGACAATTTATCAAAAAGAGAAAATTTCCCGACTATGCCCACCGGCCGAGATTATCGCCGAGACGCACCAAAACCTCAACTCCTAAAGCGTTTTGGGAGCTTATCAAAGGGTCTAGCTGAAGACTTTTTTGTCCATCAGCTACAATTAAAACAACCGTTGAGCCTCCAAAATCAAAATATCCCTTCTCTTGACCTCTATTAACAGGCTTTCCAGGCTCAAAGCTCTGGTGAATTCTACCCACACAAAGAGCTCCAACTTCTACGTAAAAAACATCCCCAAAATGGTCTGAATGAAAAACTGTTATCTGTCTTTCGTTCCATTCAAAAATATGAGGCTTAAATTCAAGTGCCCAGGGATTCACAGAATCTAGCTTTGTCCCTAATTTTAAAACTTCACTTGCCTGTCCTGAATCAAAGAAATGAAAGCGGTGATAGTCCAAAGGACACAAACGAAAAGTTAGCGTCCAGCCTTTTTGAGGAGCTTTATCTTTAAGGGGTCCTAATAAATGAGGAAGAGAAATTTCTTTATTTTTAATTTTTAGACGAGGAACCGAATCTTCAAAACGACTTGCCATTAAACGAGCTTCACAAGGAGAACAAAAAACATTTTCTTCTTGTGAAAAGTGAATTTCTTTTTTTTGACGAATAAAAAAATCGTTAAAAGATTGAAAGCCCTCTTGAGGAACAACAAATTCATCGAGACTCATTTCGTATTGATGAAGAAAAGAAGAAATTTGCTTTCGGCTCCATGAGCTTCGCTTATAAAAACCAACAAAGTAACTAATTAATTTTTGAAGCCATGTTAAGCCTACAAAATAACAAAGCGGAAAGCTCGCGTAGAAAATACGCAAAAGCTTTCCGCCATAAACTTTTTCTTTGACTACGCGTTTTTGGCGTAGATCAAAAACATCTAAACTCAACAAATTAGATAGCAGCTAATTTTTGAGCGATAACGAAAGTTAAAAGAACCAAGGCTTCCATGAACGCTAAGCTCAAGATAAGAGGAACGAGTGATGCACTTGCAGAAGCAGGGTTACGTGCAATACCATCCAAAGCAGCAGAAGCAGCTCGGCTTTGTGCATAACCAACAACAGCAGCAGCAATCGCAACTCCAAATCCAGCAGCTAAATAAGCGTTGCTAGCTCCAGCGCTTTTTTGCGCAACAGCAGCAGTTTCTTCAGCCATAGCTAAGAGGGGTAGTGCAAAAGTACTAATAGCGACAGTTTTATTCAATTTCATGATTTCTCCTTTTAATGGTCTTCATGCGAAGTTGCAATGCTAATATAGACGCTCGTTAGGAGCGTAAAGACTAAGGCCTGTACACAGCAGAAAATAATTCCGAGCAAAACAAGAGGAATAGGAGCTACGGAGGCTGTGATAAAACTAAGGATTTTTCCGACCATTCCCATTTTTACTTCCATAAAATGGCCAAGGTCCTGAGTTAATCCAGAAATAATGTCAAATACGGCATGATCGGCAAAAATATTTGTTCTTAAACGAATTCCCAAAGTCAAGGGTCTCAGTGAATGAGAAATAAGCTCGAGAGGAAACATTAACCAACCAAAACAAAAGAGCAAAACTCCATGTAAGTGGCCAGTGAAATGCTCAAGATACTTAAAGCCACTCGCTCTAAATCCTTTAAAGTTATAATAAATAAAAACAAAGAGTCCCATCGAAAGAGTTGTGTTGATATCGATGGTTGGAGCGCCCACGGTTGGGATCGTCCCCATAAGGTTACTTACCAAAACCCATGTGAAAATAAAAAAGATCATGGGAAGAAACTTGGGATATTGATGTCCCATAATATCTTTCGCAAGACCTTGAACAAATTCTCCAACAGATTCAAAGATGTTTCTTATTCCAACTTTTTCAGAAGGAACGAGCTCTTCATCTTGAACGTTTTCTAATTCTTTCTTGGAACTTTTTGCTGACGAAGTTGTTAGTCTGTAGGCAATTCCGCCGCCAATAAAAATACCCGCAGTCACAAGTGCCGCACCTAAATGCGGGTTTGCATCCAAATACTCAATATGAAGTGGATTCCATATTTTAAAACCAGCGGACATGTATAAAAATACATATCGCCCCTATCTCTGACTGTAAACACAAAGTTATGAGCTTTTTTTTCTATCAAAAAAACGTAAAAGAATGATGCCCAAAACAATCCCCACGGGAATCAAAATTCCTATATATAAAGAAGAATATCCAGCCTTCATCGAAAAATGAATCGCAATGACTGAGGCAATCAATTTTCCAAGCCACAATGAGGCAAGGGCAGTTCCCTGAGCAAGGGCAGCAAACTGACTTTGAGACGTTTCCTTATCATTAACTGCTTTAAAAGCCTTTTTAAGAATATAGGCGCTGCTAAATGTAAGAAAGAGTCCAATGACTAACCCAATCAGAATCGATACCAAAGTATTCATCGCCACTATAAAGAACCCATAATTTTTTCAAATGAAGATAAAAGCTGGTCTTCATGCTGTTCATGAACAGTCGCTAAAAAGTACGCCTCAAAAGGAGAAGGCGGGAGCATGACTCCGTGTTTCACAGCGGACCAAAAATACTTTTTAAAAACTTCATAATCAATGTCGCGAGTATCGGCTGCATTTTTGGGTTTTTCTTTTCTAAAGTGCGCACTTATCATGGACCCACATCGAACAACACTCACGGGAATGCCCTTTTTTGAAGCGGCATCTTGAATTGTTTTCTGAAGTTTTAATCCCAGATTTTCAAGTTGGGGGTAGGGATTGTTTTTTTCAATTGCTTCCAACATTGCGTAACCGGCACTCACTCCCATGGGATTACCTGAGAGAGTTCCTGCTTGATAAACTTTTCCAAGGGGAGCTAAAACATCCAAAATTTCTTTTTTTCCTGCCAACGCAGAAAGAGGCAATCCTCCTCCTACAATTTTTCCAAATGTCACGAGATCAGGGCACACATCAAAACGGCCCCAAGCTGAATTTTTTGAAACTCGAAAGCCCGTCATCACTTCATCCAAAATCAAAATGGCTTTATGTTTTTGAGTAAGCTCACGCGCTTTTTTTAAGAAATTCTCATCAGGAAGAACAACTCCCATGTTTCCCATAATGGGTTCAAAAATAAAAGCAGCTATTTGATGGCCATGATCTAGAAAAACCTTTTCGAGCGCTAAGACATCATTAAAAGGAATTATTTTTAAAAGCTTTCCAAGCGATTGAGGAATTCCAGCTGAATCAGGAACACTTGCTTCACTCAGTGTGGCAAGACCACTTCCCGCATCAAACAAAAGTGAATCTACGTGGCCATGATAATGTCCTGAGCATTTCACCACGATTTCTCTTTCGGTGTATCCGCGAGCTAAGCGAATAGCTGTCATGCAAGCTTCTGTTCCTGAGCTTAAAGCCCTGACTTTCCAATTTGGTGGGAGAAAAGAAAGCATCTTTTCTCCCCACAAAATCTCTCTTTCGCTTGTCATTCCGTAACAGAGTCCTTCTTCAAGAGTTTTCGATAGCCTTTGAATGATTGGCTCATAATAATGGCCAAAGAGATGCGGACCATAGGACATCACGAGATCGAGATATTTCTTGCCCTCAACATCTTCAATAAAAGCTCCTTTAGCTTTTTTTATGATGATGGGCTTTCCCTCTACTCGACGAAAACTTCGTACAGGAGAATTCACTCCACCTACAAAAACTTTTTCTGCTCGAGTTAAGAATTCACTATTCACAGACATTTCTAATTTAATTTTTCACCCGAAGGGCTTGCTTCAACCTGACTTTCATCAACCTCACGTGTGATTGCAAAAGCTTTTACACTTTCGCCTTCATCCATGTTAATGACTCTTACGCCTTGAGTGTTTCGACCAATCTCTCGAATTTCACTCACCGGAGTTCTAATGAGTTGACCCACGTTACTAATTACAATTGCATCATCGCCATCACGAACTAACTTCACAGCGACAAGTTCGCCAATCTTATCTGTTACTTTGATGTTGATAATTCCCGACCCACCACGACCTTGAGTTCGGTACTCATTAAGAGGAGTTCTCTTTCCATAACCTAGGGTGCTTACACTTAAAATTGAAAGCTCTCCTTTGTCGTTTTCTTCTGTTGGGAATATTTCCATACCCACGACAGCATCGTTGTCATCAAGCTTAATCCCTCTCACTCCTCGAGCATTTCGACCCATGTCGCGAACATCCTCTTCGCTAAAACGAATACTTTGTCCAAGCTTGGTCGCCACAAATATATCTTGTTTTCCATCAGAAAGCGCCGCTTTCACCAATGAGTCTCCATCATCAAAAGCGATCGCAATAATTCCCGCTGCTCTAATGTTTGAAAAAGCCATTAGATCAGTTTTCTTGATCACACCATGCTTTGTAGCCATGACGATATATTTGTTATCAACAAATTCTTTAATGGGGAGAATTGATAAAACTTCTTCACCGTTCACAAGTTGCAAGAGTTGCACAAGTGGACGGCCTCGAGCAGTGCGACTCATTTCGGGAACTTGATGGACCTTCAGCCAGTGCAAGCGTCCCAAATTTGTAAAGCACAAGAGATAACTCAAGGTACTTGCGACAAATATATCTTTTACAAAGTCATCGTCCTTGCCGGTATCTGCGCCCTTAATTCCTTTTCCACCTCGGCCCTGGGAACGATACGCCTCTACAGAACTTCGTTTTGCGTAACCAGAATTTGTAATGGTCACTACAACTTGTTCATCTTGTAAGAAATCCTCAACATTAAAATCCTTGTCGTCGGCAAGAGAAATTTCAGACCTTCTCTTATCACCATACTGATCAAGCATTTCAGTTAACTCAGTCTTAATAACTTTCATCAACTCGCTATCACTACCTAAAACAAGATTGATGTAATCAATTTCTTTTTTAATTTCTTCTAATTCAGAAATAAGTTTTTGAGTTTCAATCGCTGTTAAGCGCTGCAATCTCATATCCAAAACGGCTTGGGCTTGCCTTTCACTCAATTTAAATTTTTCTTGTAAGCCTTCTTTTGCAGTTTTTGCATCTTTTGTTTTCTTTAAGAAATCGACAACCGCATCAATTTGATCGAGAGCAATTTTCAATCCTTCTAACAAATGCTCTCGCTCACGAGCTTTACGAAGATCATAGACACATCTTTTTGTAACAACATCGCGTCGATGATCAATAAAAGCAACAATTGAATCCTTGAGAGAAAACAAACGTGGGCGCCCATTATCAATTGCGAGCATGATCACACCAAAGTTTGTTCTGAGTTGCGTTTTCGCATAGAGATTATTCAAAATAATTTGCGAAGATTCACCTTTACGAAGCTCAATAACAACACGCATCCCTTCACGGTTACTTTCATCTCTCAGGTCTGTAATTCCCTCAATCTCTTTATCACGGACGAGACTTGCAATGTTTTCAATCCAAGTCGCTTTATTTACTTGATAAGGAAGCTCCGTGATAATGATTGCTTCTTTATCTTTTCCAATACTTTCTATATTTGCTCGGCCGGTCATTGTGAATGAACCTTTGCCATATTTATAAGCCGCGCGAATTCCAGAAACATTGGAAATAATTCCGGCTGTTGGCAAATCGGGACCGGGAATAATTTTTATCAAATCTTCAAAATCAATTTGGGGATTATCAATCACGGCTATTGTTCCACGCAAAACCTCTCCCACGTTATGAGGAGGTATATTGGTCGACATCCCCACCGCAATTCCATTGCTCCCATTAACTAATAAATTAGGAATTCTGGATGGGAGAACCTTAGGCTCTTCGAGCGTTCCGTCGTAGTTGGGACCAAACTCTACGGTTTCTTTTTCAAGATCCGCAAGCAGGTCGCCCGCTAAGCGAGTCATTCTTGCTTCCGTGTAACGCATGGCTGCTGCACTATCTCCGTCGACAGAACCGAAGTTACCTTGACCATCTATGAGCATGTAGCGCATCGAAAAATCTTGCGCCATACGAACAAGGGCATTGTAAACAGCGGAATCTCCGTGAGGATGATATTTACCGATGACATCCCCCACAGTACGGGCAGATTTTAAATATTTCTTATCGTAGGTATTCCCAAGGCCATACATTGAAAAAAGAATTCTTCTATGAACAGGCTTCAAACCATCTCTCACGTCTGGAAGAGCGCGGCCCGCAATAACAGACATGGCATACTCGAGATACGCTCCTTGCATCTCTTCTTCAATTTTGATGGATTCCATTTTATCAATAACGATTGGTTCTTTTGTATCAGTCATATCAAGCTAACACCTTCTTAAGCGTTTCAATGGCAAATGTAATTTCTTCTTTTGTATTGTAAGCATGCGGAGAAAGACGAAGAACTTTTTGCTCTTGCACCGGAGCAGGCCTTAAAGCATGCGATATTTTTTCTTTATTTAAAGCATTTGAGAGTTCATCAATTTTAATTTTTGGATGCGAAACGGAAACCTGAGGCCCCGTTGCTTTTGAGCTTCCATACACATGAAAACCAAGTTCATTTAAATGCTCAACTAAATAATTTCTAAGAAAAAGTGCTTTTTTCCCTAAGTTATCCACATTGTAATCTCTTAAGACCTCAAGGGAAGCCGCTGTTCCCAAAATTGAGTGAAAAGAAACGGTTCCCTGTTCAAATCTTCGCGAATCTTGAAAAGGAGTTTTCGTTACACAAGAAGCATCCTCAAAGGTTCCATAATTATTTGCTCCATGGAGACAAGGAGTTATTTTTTCTAATATATTTTCTTTTGCTACCAGAAAACCCGCTCCAATAGGCCCACAAAGCCACTTATGAGAGCCTCCACAAACAATATCGGCTCCTATTTTTTGGAAATCTATCGTTTCAATCCCCATAGACTGAATAACATCCAAAACAACAATAGCTCCTACTTTGTGTGCAGCTTCAGCAATAACTTGAACATCAACCTTAAAACCACAGTCACTTTGAATGTGAGAAAGAGCAACAATCCGCGTACGTGGATTAATTTGAGAAATTATTTTTTCTTCTACTCGTGTGAGATCTTTTTCGACAGGAACAATTCTTAATTGGGAATGGTTTCTCTTAGAACGCTGAATCCATGGATAGAAATTTGCGGGATATTCATTTTCAAGAATGACAACTTCCTCATCCCTCTTTTCTTCATAACCTTGAGCCACCATCGAAAGAGCGGAAGAGCAATTTTGAACCCACGCAACTTCAGAAACTTTTGCATTTAAAAACATTGCAAGAGTTTCTTTGGCTTTTTCTTTTTCAGCAAATAATGGAAGAATAAACGCAGCCTCAAAAGCCAAGGCTTCAGAAACTTTTTTTAATTTATCAAAAGCTTTTCTTGTTAGAAGAGAAGTACCCGCGTTGTTTAACGCAACATGAGTCGGAGCCTCTAGAAAAAATTCTTTTCTAAATTGATCCACCAATACCTCACTCATTTAGATATCCAAATTTCTTACTCTTAATGCGTTTTCTTCAATAAAGTTTCGACGCGATTCCACATCGTCTCCCATAAGAACAGAAAAAATACTATCTGCAGCTGCCGCATCATCGACGGTTACTTTTAAAAACGTTCTTTTCTCAGGATCCATGGTTGTTTCCCATAGCTGCTCGGGGTTCATTTCTCCCAAGCCCTTGTAACGCTGAATGGAAAACTTTTCTTTGCTCTTGCCTAAAATACTCACAAGAAGCTCGGCAGGATTTAAATATTTTTCAATTGTTTTTTGAGCTCCATTTTCTATTTGAAGCTTGAACGGCCTACCCCCAAGCTCTCTTACAAAAGAAGAAAGTCTAAGCGCTTCTTGGGTGTCAGGATTCTCAAAAAATGCTTTTGAGAATTCAGTTTTAAAACGAGCCCCCTGCATTCTTGTATCAAAGCGTAAAATAAAATATCCCACGCTTGTTTTATCTTCTTCAATTTTATATTCAAAATCAGAAAGTTCTTTTTTAAACTCTTCAGCAATAAGCTTAAGGGATTCTTGTGATTTCAAATTTTGTTCTTGCAAGTGGCCATCTAAGAGGAGATGCGAAAGAACACGCGAATCTCCTTTGCGACAAAGAACTCGAAACACGTTATCAAACTTCTGCATTTGCAAAAGAATTCGCTTGGAATCTGCGGTCGACAAAGAAGATCCAGATTGGCTCACTAGATGACTTGTTTCTAAGCTTTCTTCTAATAAAATAGATTGTAATTCTTTATCGTCTTTGACGTATTGTTCAGCTTTTCCTTTTTTAATTTTATAAAGAGGAGGTTGTGCAATGTACAAATGTCCTCGCTCAATAAGCTCTGGCATTTTTCGATAGAAGAAAGTGAGCAATAAAGTTCGAATGTGAGCCCCGTCAACATCCGCGTCCGTCATGATCACAATCTTGTGATATCTCAATTTCGATATATCAAAACCCGCGCCCGATTCTTCAAGTCCTGTACCTAGAGCTGTAATGAGGGCTCGAATTTCTTCGTGTCCAAGCATTTTATCAATTCGTGATTTTTCTACATTCAAAATTTTTCCGCGCAAAGGAAGAATCGCTTGTGTCTTACGGTTTCGACCTTGCTTAGCCGAACCACCCGCAGAATCTCCTTCTACCAAGTAAACTTCGCAAAGAGCTGGATCTTTTTCTTGGCAATCGGCCATTTTCCCAGGAAGACCAGAAAACTCCAAAGCGCTTTTTCTTCGAGTGAGTTCACGCGCTTTTTTGGCAGCCATACGCGCTCGCGCGCCTTCAATGGCTTTAGTGATAATTTTTTTCGCAATCGCAGGATTTAATTCAAAATAAACAGAAAGTTTTTCAAAGGTTGCCTTCTCAGACATACTTTTAATTTCTGAATTGCCTAGTTTTGTTTTGGTTTGTCCTTCAAATTGAGGCTCTCGAACTTTAACGCTGATTACACAGCTTAGCCCTTCTCGACAATCATCCCCCTCAATCGACAAATCATTTTCTTTTAGAAGCTTGTAATGCTCTCCGTATTTGTTGATCGCACGCGTAAGGGCTGTTTTGAAGCCCATCAAGTGAGTTCCGCCTTCAACGGTATTGATGTTATTTGCAAAGGTGTAAATGTTTTCTTTGTAAGAATCGTTCCACTGAAGTGCAACTTCAATTTCTGATTCTTCAGTTTTTTCTTCAAAATAAATTGTGTCGTGAAGTTTTTGTCGAGTTTTATTCAAGTATTCAACAAAACTTTTAATTCCTTCTTCGTAATAAAACTCGGCACTTTTATCAGCGCGCTCATCTGAAATAATAATTCTAAGCTTAGGATTGAGAAACGCAAGCTCACGCAAACGAGCTGAAAGTGTTTCAAAATTATATTCAGTTGTTTCAAAGATTTCGACATCAGGCTTAAAGCTAACAGTCGTTCCGTGCTCAGTTGAATCACCTTCTTGCTGAAGAGGATATCGAGTGACCCCTCTATCAAACGCGATTGAATATAGATGACCATTCTTTTTAATCTGAACTTTCATCCATTCAGAAAGAGCGTTTACACAACTGACGCCCACACCATGCAGACCACCAGATATTTTATAGGCTTGTCCTTCAAATTTTCCACCCGCATGAAGTTTTGTAAGAACAACTTCTGCTGCAGAAATTCCCATATCAGGGTGAATGTCAACCGGTATACCTCGACCGTTATCTTCAACGGTTATTGAGTTATCAACATGAATAGTAACCCTAACAGTATTACAAAAACCCGCGAGAGCTTCGTCGACAGAGTTATCAACAACCTCTTGAACAAGGTGGTGTAAGCCACGTGTGGCAGTATCCCCGATGTACATACCAGGTCTTTTTCGAACTGCATCTAATCCCTCTAAAACTTTAATTTTAGAAGCATCATAACCATCACCGGCTGTTGTTTTTGGGTTCGTCGAATTGGCTGTTTTTAATTCATTTTCATTTTGCGTCATCCGCTAATTTCTCGCTCTAAAATCCTTCCGTTTACTATATAGGATTTAGTTGAGTTGGCCAACAAATTCGACCCTAGAAATGACTCATTTGTACCCGTTAAAAACACTTGTCCTTCACTCTGTAAAAGCCTCTTTAAAAGGGATTCCCGATGCTTTTCATCCAGCTCGCTTGAAAAGTCATCAACAAAGAACAGCGGTTCTTCAAAGTTTCGCTCTTTTATCCATTCTGCATGAGACCAACGGAGGGCCATAGCCAACATTCGCGCCTGTCCCTGAGAAGCTGTATTTCGAGCGGGCATTTGATTCACTAAAATTTCAATGTCGTCTCTGTGAATTCCAAAATGGCTCCATCCTGTTGCGATATCTTTTTCTAAACTTTTCCCTAGGTTTTCCACATAGGATTCGAGTGTTTTTTCTCCTTCAAAAGTTTTCCATGACATATCCACGTTTTTTGTATGAAAAATCTCATCAATAACTCTTTGAAAGGTTTTTGTGTAGTTGGGCCACGCCTCAGCTCTTAGTTCAAAAATTTTCATAGCGAATTTCGCTAAAATTAAATCCCAGTGCAAAATCTGTGTTCTTAATTCACGATTAAGACCAAATTCTCGACATTGTTTTAGTAAAGCATTTCTATTTTTAAGAGCTTTTTCATACTCACCTTGAACTTCAGCAAAACCCGGTACTCCATCACTCATCACGTCTTCCCCAAATTGTCGTCTTACCTGAGGATCTCCCCTTACCAGGGTATGGTCATCAGGAGAAAAAACAACAATGGGATGCTTTTTTTTGAGGATAACTAAGGGAATTCTTTTTTCATCTAAAAAATAACGAATTCCTTTTTCCTCACTTTTCATTTCAATTTGATGTCTCGTGCCAAGTGCTGAGTAAAGAGTTGTTTTTACCTCAATGTTACTGTTCTGAGGCAGCCAGTCTTTTTTTTGCGAATAATAACGAAAGGAGTCACCTCTTAAGGCAACATATAAGGCCTCTAAAAAATTTGTTTTTCCTTGAGCGTTTTCTCCAAAAAAAGCATTTAGCTTTTCTGAAGCCTTATATTCAATATTTTGAAGATTTCGAAATCCTTTAATGTAGATTTCAGTAAGCTTCATTCTTTTTTACGCTACAGAGTTATCCCTGACTTATCCACAATTCTTTTTTTATATATCTTCAGTAAATCTCAAGTTATCCATTGTGGATAACTTAGGGAAAACTTTTATTACAAACGCATAGGCATAATCACAATTGTCATGCCTTCTTCTGCGGGAGCTTTAATAATTGCTGGCTGCAAAGCTTCTCCTACATGCAGAACAATTTTTTCATCTGTAAAATTTTGAAGAGCTTCTGAAAAAAATCTAACATTGAAGCCTGCTTTGACAGTATTTCCAGTAAAATCTCCAGAAAGCTCATCATTTGCATCCCCTAAATCGGGATTTTGAGTTGATAATTGCAATCGTTCTTTTTGAAAATCAAAAGCAACAACTCTAGATCGATCAGAAACAAGCAGAGACATTCTTTTTAGAGCTGAACTTAGATCTGATTTACGACAAAAGAATTTGCTTGGAAGTTCTCCTGGAAGAACTCTTCTATAATCAGGATATTCTGCATCAAGGGGTCTAATCCAAATTTTAAATCTTCCAAGATTCACTCGAATTAAATTCTCATCACAAGTTAATTCAAATTCTTCTTCGTTTGTTGATTCTAAAAGTTTTCGAAGTTCTGCAGCGCCTTTTCGTGGAATAATCATTCCCTTTGTAAGCTTAACATTCCCTAACTTATCCACAGGACATTCCATCAACGACAAGCGATGTCCGTCTGTAGCAACAGCTCTCAATTTACTTTTTCCATCTTCTGTTAAATATTCTAAATAAATTCCCGTGAGAGCGTATCTGTATTCTTCATGACAGATACAATGTTCTGTTTTTTGAATAAGTTTTAAAAATTCTTTGACTTTTAATCTTCCTGTAGAAAGTTGTCCCTTGGGTGAAGTTTTAAAATGAGGAAAATCATCAGCGGATAATCCCATTAAACGAAATAAACTTTTTCCACTTTTAATTTCAACGCGATTATTTTCAAGTCCTCTGATTTTAACTTCATTAGCTTGAAGTTCTTTAACTATGTCATAGAGATTTTTAGCTGGTAAAGCGATTCTTCCAGATGTTGTTACTTTACAAGGGACACTCGCACTTACAAAAATTTCTAAATCTGTTGCAGATATTTGTAACTGATCTTCTTTAATGTCTAATAAGGCATGATTTAAAGAAGGCATCGTATTTCTTTTTTCAACGACACTTAAAGTTTTTTCTAATCCTTCTAAAAACAAACTTCTATCAATCGTAAATTCCATTCTTTTCCACCTTAATTGGATTCTTTCCTAATGAACAGAGCAAGTTTTCCCTAAGTTATTCTCATTTTTTATCCTTCTTATAATAATAAAGTTGTTGTTAATTATTAGTGTATATATGAATTGTATGGCGTAACTAACCTAAGGTAATGAATTTATTAGATAAAACAGGTGGATAACTCTGTGGATAACTTAGGGAAAACAATTGGAAAACTTGGTATTCATAGTTTATCCCTGACTTATCCACAGAGTTATCCCTGACTTATCCACAAGTTATTCATTCAAAAAAATTAGAATTCACCGCAACATAAAGACGGTCTTTGTTTCAATTAAAGTGTCTTTGAAAGGGTTTCTTCAATTTGCTGGATTTGGGTTTTAAGAACAGGGTCTTTTAAAATAGATTTTTCAATAAAATCTTGTCCATGAAGAACGGTTGTGTGGTGTCTATTACCAAGCTCTTCCGCAATAGCGGTACAGCTTTGTTTTGCAATGTCTTTTCCTAAAAACATGACAATTTGTCGAGCTTTCGAAACTGGGGCTTTGCGAGAAGGGCCTCGAATCTCAGCCGACTTAACGGAAAAATAATGAGATACCACACTAATGATCTCATCAAGGGTTATAACTTTTTGCCGCTCCCCTGCGTAACCTTTTAAAAGTTTTTTTACTAACGGAATTGAAATGTCTTCCTTATAAATAGCAGCATGAGCG
>JBILWH010000076.1:0-5901 GCA_044370015.1 Bdellovibrionota bacterium
ATTATGCGGGTCGATCCCTATTCGATCGATCAACTTCTGCATCCTCGTCTTGATCCTAGCAAAAAAGGCAAACCTATCGCTAAGGGATTGCCCGCATCGCCTGGTGCTGTTTGTGGCGAGGTGGTTTTTCAATCAAACGACGCTGAAAAGAAAAAGGCTCAAGGTAAAAGAGTTATTTTAGTTCGACACGAAACATCTCCCGAAGATATTCACGGAATGGATGCAGCAGTTGGAATTTTAACCGCGCTTGGCGGAATGACTTCCCACGCAGCGGTTGTGGCGCGAGGAATGGGTAAGAGTTGTATTGCGGGTTGTGCAGATTTGCATATCGATTACAAGCAAAAGCAATTTGTGATTAACAAAGGCGAGAACGTTGTGATCAAAGAGGGAGATATCATCACTCTCGATGCTAATACGGGTGAAATCTTTGCGGGAGAAATTCCAACTTTAAGCTCCACATTAGACGATGATTTTGGTCAACTCATGCAATGGTCTGATTCCGTTCGTCGAATGAAGATTCGAACAAATGCGGATACCCCGCACGATGCGCGTACCGCAAGAGCGTTTGGAGCAGAAGGTATTGGACTTTGTCGTACTGAGCACATGTTCTTTGATCCTGAGCGAATTGATGCTGTACGAGCAATGATTTTGTCTGATTCTCCCGATGAAAGAGCTCGTGCACTTGAGAGTATTTTTCCTTTTCAGAAAAATGATTTTGTAAAAATCTTTGTCGAGATGAAGGGCTTGCCTGTGACGATTCGTTTGCTTGATCCACCTTTGCACGAGTTTTTGCCACACGCACCAAAAGATATTGAAAACCTGGCTTTTAAGCTTGGAACTTCTGTTGATCGTTTGATGAAGAAAGCAGAAACTTTGCACGAAATTAATCCCATGCTGGGACACCGTGGATGTCGCTTAGGGATTTCATTCCCTGAAATTTACTTGATGCAAGCTCGAGCAATTGGAGAAGCAATTGTTGAAGCTGCTGCAATCACAAAAGAATCTGTTGAAGCCGAGATTATGATTCCTCTCACAATGGAGAAAAAAGAACTTGCTATTTTGAGTGACAAGATTCAAGCAGAAGTGAAAGGTATTTTGTCTAAGGCAAAGCTCGATCAAAAATTCAAATGCGGAACGATGATTGAAATACCAAGGGCAGCGCTTTTGTCAGATCAAATTGCAGAAGTTGCAGATTTCTTTTCATTCGGAACAAATGATCTCACGCAAATGACTTTGGGATTATCGCGTGATGATAGTGGTCGCTTCTTACCTGAGTATATTGATCGTGGAATTTTTGCGCGAGATCCTTTTGCGAGTATTGATGTTGAGGGAGTGGGGCAGCTTGTGCGTATGAGCGTTGAAAAGTCACGCAAAGTTAAGCCTAACTTCAAAACAGGTGTTTGCGGTGAGCACGGGGGTGATCCTCGGTCGATTTTCTTCTTTGAAGAAGCAGGATTGGATTATGTTTCTTGCTCTCCTTATCGCGTGCCTGCAGCTCGTCTTGCAGCTGCTCAAGCAAAGCTCATGAAGAAAAGCTAAACAATCAATACAACAAGCCAGCTACACAGGCTGAGATGAAGGTAGCCAAGGTGCCACCTATGACGGCTTTGACTCCAAGCTTTGCAAGATGGGGGCGTTGATTGGGGGCCATGACTCCAATTCCTCCTAGTTGAATTCCAATTGAGGAAAAATTTGCAAAACCGCAGAGGGCATACGAGCAAATAATCATGGTTCGATCCGATAAAAGAGATCCATCTTTTGCAAGATGCACATAGGCTACAAATTCGTTGAGAACCGTTTTTTCTCCCAAGAGTTTTCCCACGGTCATGGATTCAGCCCAGGGCACTCCCAAAAGCCATGCAAAAGGCCTGCAAACATATCCCATGATCAAAGAAAAGCTCAAAGGTTGCTCAATTCCTAACCAAAGACCTAACTTGCCGATTCCTGCATCAAAAAGAGCAAGAATGGCAATAAAGGCAATGAGCATTGCGGCTACGTTGATGGCAAGCTTCATTCCCTCGCTGGCTCCGCGAGCAATGGCTTCAATCGCGTTTGTGTCGAGATCAATTTTGGGAACTTTTACTTGTCCTGTTGTTTCAGGTTTAGCTGTTTCAGGACACATGATTTTTGAAATCACCATTCCCGCAAAGCACGAGCAAAAACTTGCCGTGAGTAAATGTCCTGCAATATCGGGAATGCGATCTTTGAGAAGTCCAATGTAGGCCGCCTCTACACCTGCAGCGATTGTGGCCATGCCTCCCACCATAATGCAAAAAATTTCACTTCGAGTCATGCTCGCGATATAGGGTTTCACGATGAGAGGAGCCTCGGTTTGTCCAATAAAAATATTGGCTGCGTTTGAAAGCGTTTCTGCACCAGATGTTCTCATGGTTTTTTGCATTACCCAAGCGACTGCTTTGACGACGCGTTGAAGAATGTTGAGGTGAAATAAAAGAGCCATTAAAGAACTAAAAAAAACGATCGAGGGAAGCGCTCGAAAAGCGAAAACAAAACCCCAGGGTTCGCGCGCTTCTGCGAGTGGTCCAAAAAGAAAAGTTGCACCCGAAAAAGTGAAATCAATAATCGTGCTGACAAATGTGTTGAGACCTTCAAAAACAAAACGGAAAAGACCACGAATTTGAAAAGCTGGGATTCCTAAAATCAAAAAAGCAAAAAGAAAAAGAAGTCCCAACCCACTTACAATTCCCTTCCACTGAATAGCTTTGCGGTTGTTAGAAAGAGCATAAGCCAGAGAAAGAAAAGCAAAAATTCCCAACAAGCTCATGAGACGATCAGGAAAGGCTAAAGACATGCAAATGGTTTAGCGCAGTGTTGAAGGGCTGGCTACCAATGAGAGTCGACTGCCTTTGGTAAAAGGCTTCCTAGCGAGGAGCCATTTCCCAAAAATGAAGCTGCTCGGGCTCGAGCAAAAACAAAGCCTTCATAAATCTTTTGATGAGTTTTGTTCCACGTTCAAGACGTTCTTGGGCCCCCAGTCGATAGACTAGCAAGTCCCTTATGTCATCTTCAACTTGAGGAAGCTCCGAGTATTTAGAGTGATTGAAGCTTAATGGGCCTACACTCACATTTGAAAGATCGATCGTCTCAACGTGTGGACTAAGTGCAAGATATCCTTCACTTGATTTTGATCCCAGAGGAAACGTAAATGACTCATCCTCAGCAAGCCATTGTAAATTAAGTGCGACGTCGTCGCTTGAAGCATAAATCGTCACTCGATCACTAACTTTAGAGAGGTTTGCGGAATTTGTTTTGATGAAAACTTCCGCATCTATAGCAGGAGCCACAAGGATAACTTCGCAAAAAGGTTTGATGTACTGAGGATCTTTCATAATATCTTTTTCTTGATAGGAAATGAGGTTTAAAATTCGCGCAAGCGCTCTGCTTCCCATGCTGTGTGCGACAAGATGAAGGCATTGATCCTTTTCGCGGTGAATGTTCTTACGAAGATCTTTCAAGAAGCTATTGAATTGAGGAAGAGATTTTTCAATCGAATTTGCATCTGTTCGAAAATCCCACGGCATGGGAACAGTTACATTTTGCGCGGGCCATGAGTAACTCATGGGGATTCCTCTAAAGCCTAAGTCGAGAGTGAGCTGCGCTGTTTTGCGAAGGGCTTTAGAGAAAGGATTGTTAAAGCCGTGAATGTAAAGAAACACATCGTCTTTATCTCTTCTGAGTTCGTCAGAAGCAGTTCTGGCTTCGAGAGTATTTGAGAGTTCTCGCATGAAAGTTTCTTTGGTTTTTAGGTTGATACTTCTCAAAATAATATGATCTTTGGGGTTGGCCATAAGATCCCAAAACCCTGGGTTTTCAAGGCGGCCTCGAACATGACTTTTAGGCACGGTCACGAGAGCCTCTCCGTAATCCATAGTTGGAGAAATTTCTTGCGAGTAAAAGTAATCGCTCTCAAGAAATCCGCTTTTTTTTCTATTTGTTACAAAGGGAATTTTCACAAGATAGTAGGGCTCCTGGGGAGTGGGTTCAGAGAGCATTTTGTAAAGCTGGGGTGAAGGCAGGGGACTTTGCTTTGGGCGAGGATTATGTGGGTTTACAAGGTCGACGAGTACTTTGTCTTTTAATTTATTCGCGTAATCTTGAGGGCTTTTTTGAAAGCGATCTTTAAGATTTAAATCGGTATTTTTGTTTTGAACAAGCAAGAGAGTAAGTTCGAAGTCATTTTCCTTAAGGCTTCGAGTAAGAGGCGTAAGACCGTCAGGATCAATGACATTGGGATCAGCGTTGGCCAAGAGTAAGTATCTAGCAATTTCAATTTTTTCTAATTTGATGGCTAAAGATAGAGGACTCCATTCAAAACCATTTTTTTGATTGATGTTTAATTTTTTTCTAAAAAAATTTTTTGCAGGACTTTTTATAAGAAGCTGTAAAAGTTCCAGGTCTGAATTTTCAATGGCTCTCGTAAGAGGAGTCTTTCTGTCGCTGTCTACTTCGTTGAGGGATACTGTGTATCCTTTGTCTAAAAGGTAAATCACAGAATTCAATTGTTTTTCACGGCAAGCGATTTGTAAGAGGCTGTCGTCGCGGGAGTCTCGGATTTCATCGAGATTTCCAAGAATATTTTTTAAGCGTCGTATTTGAGGGATGTTTGAGGACTTAACAGCCTCAATGATTTGAGTTTTGAGAGATTCTTTGTTTTTTAAGTCTTCAGCATTTAATTTTTTATGAAGACACAGCAGAGTGAGTAAATAAAATCCCCAAGCTAGATATTTTCCCGTCCTCATCGTTAGAAGAAAATAAATGAAAGTAGGTGTTTTTAGAAGCCTTTAAAAACAAAAATCGAAAAGACTTTGCCTTAATTCTTATTTCACGGGGCGCATTTAAGGTCTTGTCGCGTGACAATAGCGCACAGAGTCGCTTATCAAGAGACGGCAAAGGAGACAGTTGGAATGAAATTACATCATAAAATTCTATTGGGAATGTTTGTTGGAGCGAGCGCTTTTGCGCAGGATGGTGCAGAGGGAAGCCCCAATTTGAAGAAACTCGTAGAAGCGACTCGTGCTGCTGTACGAGAAGAATCTAAATATGAGGGTGCAAGTGATGTTTTGATAGCGGCTTTTGCAAAAAGACCGGATGGTGAAAAGTGGAACAAGATTCTTGCTCAAACCCTTGAGAATCATGCGGGTTATTGGAATTACATTATGCGTTTTAATGCCGAACGCGAAACTGGAAAATTTAAAGAAGAAGATCGGGGTAATTATTACTTAACCGAAACTTACATGGATCATATTGTAAATCTTCCAAAATCTAAGCTTGCGTTGGTGGAAGCTTTTACGGGTTTGCATGCAATACCAGGCAAAGTAACTGATACCCCTTGGAAAGTTGTGAAATTAGATGTGAATAACTCGATAGAAGGTTGGTACCAAGACATGGTCGGCGGAGACATTCGAATTGAGCGCGCTGGAAATAAACTCTCAGCGACTCTTTCAGTTGTTCGTGGACCAACGGCACATACGGGAGATATAGAGGGCACTTTAACCGAATACGCTACAAATAAATTTAAATTAGATGCAAAAAACTCTGATGGAAAAACTTGCTCTCTTTTAATCACCAAAAATAGTTTAAATCATTTAAGTGTCCTGACGACCTCTCAAGAGGCTTGCCAAGAATTTCATGGCGCTCGGGCTCAGTTTGATGGAACTTTTTATAAAGTGCCTAAGTCTTGGTACAAGGAATAGTTATTTAATCGGTTGAGCATTATACAAATAAACAAATAAAAAAAGAGAGGCGGTGGAGTTAAATCCACCGCCTCTCTTTTTTTGGTTATATTTCAGTAAATTTAAATAAATTCAAAATTACTTGATAGTTGGAATCTCGTACTCAAATCCGAAGAGACCTGTGATCTTGCTGAGTGAATTCACAACT
>JBILWH010000007.1:0-16404 GCA_044370015.1 Bdellovibrionota bacterium
CAGCGGCTCAATTTATTTGCTCCCTTAAAGATGCAAGTGGAAAACCAGAAAGATTAGTTGGAAAAAATCTTTGGAAAGAAAAGCTCGCCCTTCTTTCGGGTGACGATGAAAGCTTTGTGCAATTTGTGAAAAACGGAGGACATGGAATTATCAGTGTCGCAACTCACTTTGCACTAAAGGATTTTGCAGCTGTTTTGAAAAATCCTGTTGAAGCTGCCCCTCGCTTTGAAAAAATACTCCCCTTTATTGGAGGATTATATTGGGAATCCAATCCTATTCCGACAAAAAGCCTTTGTAAAAAACTGGGGTGGATTGCGGGAGATACTTTTCAGGCTCCTCTTGTTCCCATGAAATCTGACTTACTTGAAAAATTAAATGGACTTTACCGTGAATCATTCTCTTAAAAAATTAGCTCTCGTGGGGAGCACAGGAAAAATGGGACAAAAAGTAATTGAGCTTTTGTCCGAAAATTCTTGGAAAACAAAATTCAATCTCTCATCATCAATCCACTTAGAAACAAAAGACGTACTTGTAAAGCCAGATGTTGTGATTGATTTTTCTGTACCCGAATCTACTTTAAAGTGGTCTCAAAAATGGTCTGAACTTAAAACCCCCGTTCTCATTTGTACAACAGGTTTTAAAAAAGAAGAATTTGAAACTCTTAAAGAAAAACTAAAACACAATGCTTGGGCGATGATTCCCAATACGAGTCTTGGAATTTATGCCTTCATAAAATCATTAAGAGCGTACATTAAATTTTTCTCCGATATTCAAAGCATCACCCTTCACGAAGTGCATCATATCCACAAAAAAGACTCCCCCAGTGGAACAGCTTTGCTTTTAAAAATGGCCATGCTTGATGCAGGTTTTCAAGGAGATATCCACATTCAATCTGCTCGCGAAGGAGAAGTTGTGGGAACTCACACGGTGATTATTCAAAGAAGCTTTGATCGACTTATTCTCACACACGAGGCGCATGATCGTAGGCTTTTTGCTGAGGGAGCGCTTTTACTTGCTGAAAAACTTGCAAATAAAGCTCCCAGGCCTCAGCCTTACACTTTTGATGAGATTCTTAGCTAATTGATCTGGAGTTTGAGGGATTTATTTGGCAGAGTAACTACTCAATGCCCAGATGGCGGAACTGGTAGACGCGCAGGTCTTAGAAGCCTGTATCCATGTGGTGTGGAGGTTCGAGTCCTCTTCTGGGCACCAACTTTAAAAATAAAGATAAAAAATCTAAGCGAGTTTTTTTATCCCATGCACAAAACTGCCAAACAATCATGATTTCGCTAAAACTTCCTACATCCATAAAAACTTTAATTCCTAAATGCATTAAAATTAAAAAAAATAGTCCAATGGAACGTCGACGAGTAAAAATCCAAAAAGGAACGGATAACTCTAAGCACAATACAAAATAATTTAAAAAATTAAAAATCAATGTTGAAAGGTAACTGGCTTGAGCAGAGACAGAAAATTCAAAGCGCCCCAGTCCCTCCCACTTCAAAAGTTTTTCTAAGGCACTTCCACTCACCCAAAGAGGATCAAAAAGTTTTTTAAAGCCAGCTACAAAGTAATAAAATGCTAAAAAAGAAATGACCATTTGAAGCAGAAAAAAGTCTACCTTTTTATTTTTTTCAGTTGGGAAAAACAAAAATACGATCAAAAGATAACTTGTAATTTGCTGAGGCTCATGAATTAGAAGAGGGTTAGCGTGATGAAACGAGAGATTTAAAAGATAAAAGAAAAACAACTCTAACTTAGTAATCTTATCTTGCAGAAGAAAAAAAGAAAAAATCAAAAGGAGAAAATAAAAAAAATATAAAGCAGCTAGTGAAGGAAAAAGAAAGAGCAAGCTAGGCAGTGGAGGGCTTATTAAAAAACGATCAATCATTTGTTGATCAAAAAAAAATTCTTTCAGCTGTGGAAAAAACGGCAGGTAATAAAACAAAAGATAAAATCCTAGCCCTCTTCTCATGAGAGAAAGCTCAGAAACGCCTCTACTATCTTGAGTTTTACTTATTGACATAAAAAAGCCCTATTCAGTCCTAAGTTTTCCTGTGAAGTATCGAAACTCTTTAAGTTAAAAGAAACTAATTCAGGATTTTTTCTTTTTAACTGCCAGCAAAGGGCTCTTTGATGAAGTTTTACAGATAGCCCATAACGATAAAGATCCATCATGAGCAAAAGTGGTAACTTAATCTCGTAAAAGCTTTGCTCTCGTAAAGATAACTTTACAATCGAGCGATTTTTCAGCAATAGATCAAGCGACATTTGGCTTGTATACAGCGTTTCATGAGATTCAAGCATGAGCGCCATGTCAGGAGTCACGGGAGTCATCGCTATATCGCTGCCCAAAAGAGAAAGTCCCCTAAAAAAAGAGTCGCAAGACCAAAATGAATGCGCTGAAAAAAATATTATAAGAAAAAAAAACAACAAGCTTCCCCGTTTGAATTGAACTAAGCAAAACTCAGCCTTAGCCTTAGGTATGTGAATCACTGGATACTGGGTTCCTTTCTAAAAGACTTTTTAGCATTTTACGGATTTGCATTTATTGCTATTGCTTACTTTACACTTACAAGTCCTAACCATAATACATTTGCAATTATTTTTTTTTTACTACCGTCGCTCATCGACACTGGACACGTTTACCTAAGCTTCTTGAGGGTTATCTGGAAACCTTTAAAAGAAAAACGACTTTACCTACTTATGTTTATTTTGATCTTTTCGGCATCTTTTCTGTGGATGATTTTTAAAGCTCCTGGATTTTGGAGCATCTTACTTTACTTCACAATCTATCACCACTTAAAGCAATACTATGGAATTACTCGTTGGTATCAAAAAAAGAATAACCGTTTTTGTCAGGTTTCAAATATCTTTCTGTATACATTAACGCTTCTTCCTGTTGTTGCTTTTCATTTTAGAAACATATCAATTTCTATTTATTCTAAAGAAGATATTTTTCTTTACCCCTCAACCTACCTTTACACAGCAATAAAAAACCTTTACTTACTCTTTTTGTTTCTTTACCTTTTTTTTGAAATATATATTTTTTTAAGATCTTCCAATGAAATAAAAAATTCTCTTAAAATAGAAGTCAACAGAATCAGCTCCATCTTGTTTCCCGCCCTTCTACATGGAATTTGTTTCATAAAAGGAGAAAGCATCTCAACCATTATCTTTCCATTACTTATCACGCACGGACTTAGTTACTTTTGGATAATTGCCTTAAACATTAAAAAAAACTCTCCTATAAAGGCTTTTCAAACTTGGAAGATTGCTCTTTTTGCAAGCTGCTTAATCATGCTCATAGGTGGAGGCTTAGAAAGCCTCTTGAATCTTGCTGTTAACGACTACGATTATTTAAGTAAAAATTCAGATTTGCTGACATGTATACTTTTGGCTTTAATTGTCACACCTAATTTATGGCATTACATCGTTGATGGAATCGTTTGGAAAAGTAAAGACTCCGAAGCTGCTATTCTTTATTCAAAAAATTAATTCCTCATCAAATGCCATTCATAGTTAAATTATAAATCACCTGTGATAAGGTGATTTAAATGGATAATCGCTTTCTAGGAAAGCAATGGATAATCGAGCTCTACGGTTGCCCATCAAATAAACTGAATGATCAAAACTTTGTTCGAGAAACAATGCTTCATGCTGCTCGCATTTCAAAAGCAACTATTGTTAAAGATGTTTTTCATGGCTTCAACCCTCACGGACTCAGTGGGGTTGTGATTATTTCCGAATCTCACTTTGCAATTCATACTTGGCCAGAACACTCATGTGCTTCAATCGATATTTTTTCCTGTGGAGATCTTGAAATAGAATCTTCACTTACATTTATCAAAGAAAGTTTTGAATGTACGGAAGCTGAAATTAGCAGTTTTAATCGCGGAAGCATGAAAAAGGCGAAGCTCAAAGATCTTTCTCATTTTGAAAGTCCATAAAAAAAATCAGCTAAGGAAAAGGGTCTCCGCCGCTAGGAATATTCGGATTACACCAATCGCATAGATATGAGTTTTGCCCATTAAGATTGCTAATTTTTTTTGCTGAATATGGCTTTCCTGGCCCATTTGGTGGATCACATAATTTAGGATCGTAAACTATTCCCCCATCTCCATAAAAACAATTTCTGTAAGGGTGGCAACGAAGGGCTTCACCCTGCACGTCTTTAATGAGTGCGACAGCATTTGCATCAAAAGCCCCTCCAAGCTCTTCACAAGCTGTAGCCTCACTTTTTGATCCATAGCAATTCACAATTGAGGCTTTTCCGCTTGTGGCAGAAGATCCTCCTGGAGGTTTTAAAGTCACAAAAAGTTTTATTTTGTAATATGGCTTATCTAAATTTTCAGGAGAATTGGTGGCAGCTGAAGTAAATACAATTTGTGCTCGCCAAACTGAATTTAACCCTGCCATAGGTGAAGCCAGTCGCACATAACGAGAACGAGAACTCGACAAAATTTCCAACTGAACATCTTTTACTTTTATTTGTTTTGTATGATCAATAAAGCCAGGGCCAATTGGTCCAAAAGTATTAGCGTAATTAATTTTAATTGATATAGGTGATTTTCTATTTTTACCAAGCCAAATTTCTTGTTTTTCAAGGGCGGCAGTACAGTAAACAGGATCGACCAGTTGAGCCCTTATGACATCTATAAACATTTCCCAGTGAGTGCGCTGACGTCTTGTAGCTTGAGAATTTAAAGATAAATTAATCAACCCCCTAAGTGACAAAAAAACAGTGCCTAAGAGTAACATCAACGCTAGGACAATAAAAATTGTTGTTTGACCATGTTTAAGCTTTAAAGACACAATTTATACTCACATTAATTACATCTCATACATAGATAATAATCTATCGTTTGAGTGACAGGAAAAGAGCCACCTTTTTTCCCGCCACTTGCAACGAGGAATGTATTTGTTGAGTTACCCACTCGTACCGTTGAAGAGCCCACAGGACAAGCTAGGCTATTACCCATAGTGGGGTTACCAATGGAAGGAGCACAGTTACCTGGAACCGTACATCCAACTCTCGTGTAGGAGCCCATAATGTTACAAGCTTTTTGCGGAGTACAAATACCTGTACCGATATTGAAAGTCCCTCCAAGCGATTCACATGCTTGTTGCAAGCTGGTCTCAAGCTTGCAACGCTTAATAATACCCGACTGAACATAAACAGGTACCTCAATGGTTCGTGGAACCAAAGGTGACCACACATCGCCAATTTTTGTTTCTAATAACATCTCGATCAACGCAATATGTTTTTCATATGTTTGACCTAGAGATTTCATTGTAGAAATTGGAACTCCAGGTTTTGATTTAATAGTAAAAGACGAAAGCCTTAGGCCACTTCCCATTAACAAATCTTTTTTGACAAAAGTACTTGAGTTCTTTACACCAAAACCTTTGTAATAGGCTGGAGTGTGGTCGGGGGAGACTGGGATCAAGACAGCGGGAATTTGAAACTCAACCGCGTTTGATGTAATTCTTGCACCCGCCAAAGCCGACATACAGGCATCATCACGATACAAAAACTCAGACAACGAACCTGAAAAATTTGTCGCATCATCACGGTATTCAATATTTTTCTGTGTGTTAAATAGAGAAAGAAATCCTGAGGTTGCTAAAACAATAGCCACAACACCAATTCCGGCTGCAATTAATACCTCTACTAGGGTAAATCCTTTTTTCATATTTGTAGAAACTTAGCCCTTACAAGCAGTCAGGATTGAAATTAAATTAAACGACACAGAAAACATGCTATCATTAAAAAAAATAAATGAAAAAAAAGCAACAAAAAAAATTCTTTGTTTTAGCGATCGCAGCAGCAAGCTTTTCACTTCTAACAAATCAAATATTTTTTAAAAGTTCCAAAAAAAAAGATATAGAAACTTCCAACAGTTTAAATAAAACAAAAACAACAACCGAAGATGCTTCAACAGTGACTGAAGCCGACACCCCTTTACTAACAGACGGTTATTTAACCGATTTTTCTACGATCTCATCGAGCTCAAATGAAATTGACCCAAGCCTGAAGGAATTTCAAGACATTGCTCGCCTTAAAATTGAGCTCCCTCAAGGACTTCGCTATGTCTCTTTAGATATAGAAGATGGAATGGCGTCTCTGTATGCATACGACTTATTTTCAAAAGTTGGAATAACCCTTTTTGCAGCTCCAAGAACAGCCAGCCAAGAGGAGGCTATTAATTTTGCAAAAGATATCTCAAAATTTATTCCCAATTTTAAAGACAACCCCATACTAGAGATTGCTGAAACACCGACTATTCTTCCAGCAAGCGAAACATCAGGCCTTAAAGATGCAACATGGTGGCAAGGCAAAACACAGACCGGTGACGAAGCTCACATTGTGCTCTTACCTCGAAAAGATAATAAAGGTACATACTTAATAATTGGAGGAGGACCGTCACCGTATTTTGAGGGACAAGAAGAAAATTTCGAAAAATCTCTTTCAACACTAAAAGCACTCCCTCGGTAGTATAAAATGAATTTTATATCTTTTTTAGCAGCACTATCTAGCTTGCTTTATGAATTAATTTTTGCACAAATACTCACAATATACTTGGGCGGAACAGCACTTAGATACGCATCGATTGTCGGAATTTACACTCTGTTTCTAGGTTTAGGAAATTTGTTCTATGGTTATTATCTTAAAGCAAGCAAGAAGTTATTTTTGATTGTTGAGCTTCTAATAATTTTTTTTGGTTTAGGTTGCCCTTTGTTTTTTTTAAGCTTTACACAAACTCCCACATGGGCACTTTACGCTGCACCGATTCTGATAGCGTTCCTATCAGGGCTAGAGTTACCTCTTATTTTTGAATTATGTGAAAGTAAGGAAAAAGAAATACAAGCTCTTGCATACGACTATATGGGCATGTTGGTTGCTGCAATTTTGTTTCCAGTCGTACTGCTGCCTTTTGGAGGACTAAAACAATGCGTTTACTTTTCCGTTTTTTGTAATTTGATTCTACTGACATTTCTTATATTCAAAGACCTGACTCAAAGAAAAAATCCGCCTCTGGAATCACAAGAGGGGGAAGAAAATTCGAGCTTAAGATTGAAAATTTTTGCCTTTGCTTTTGTTTTTTCATTTTGCAGTATGGGATATGAACTTGTTCTTGCAAAAAACATTGGCGAGCTCACTCACAATGAAATTTTAGGTCAAAGTATGAGTATAGGCTTTTTTCTTGCTGGACTCGGCAGCTCTACTTTTTTGTTAAGCAAAAGGTTAAACAGAACGAACTCCACATCTCTCTTATTTAACATTGAGACACTACTTTCAGCATTTGGGTCAGTCGCCATTATACTTTGCTTGGCCATAACAACAATTCTTTTGATAAGGTACCCAAGCTTTAGCAATGCTTTTATCGCTTCACTCGTTCTTCAGCCGATTGTTTTTTTTATAGGGTTCTTAAGTGGATTTGAAATTCCACTTCTTTTAGATCTACTTCCCAAAACAAAAAAGAATACATCTCTCATACTTGCTATTTCTTGTTTTGGTGGATTATTTTCATCTTTTTTAATACCCATTTATCTATTATCAAAGTTTTCTCCAGGAACTATTGCAATTATCCTTTCTTTTACAAACTTTTTAGGAATTATTTTTTTTATTTTCATAACTAAAAAATTATTTTCATATAAAAAAATTTTTTTAGCCCTCATCGCTTCTTGCTCTATTTTTTTTTCCTCCCACATCCATAATCACGTAGAGCAATTGTTTTTAAAGGCATACTATTTAAAATTTAAAATTGATGAAATTAACTTATCGAACTTAAAAGCTTTTTGGTCAAACGGATCAGAACTTGGCGAAATTCAAAGATTTAGAAGCCCTTATCAAACTCTCGACATTGTTGATGCAACTGTTATCAAATCTCCATTGATTCTTGAGAGCTACACACTTTACCTTAACAGACAGCCTCAATTTTCTAATTCGAGCTGGAAGACTTATCACGAATCTATGACTCACGCTGCAATACATCTCTCCAGAAAAACTCCAAAAAACGCTTTAATACTAGGGGGAGGAGATGGGATTATCGCGGGACAGCTTTTATTTTACCCTGAAATAGAAAAGATCACGCTTGTTGATATTGACAAAAAGGTTGTCGATCTTGCAAAAACTCAAGATAACATCCTTAAATTAAATCACTACGCTCTTTTCAATCCTAAAGTCGAAGTCATTATTCAAGATGGTCTTGTTTTTGCACAAAAAAATCTACAAAAATATGATTCAGTTTTTGTTGATTTTCCGTATCCGTTTGATTTGGAAACATCAAAGCTATTTTCAGTAGAGTTCTATAAAGACCTCAAAGAATTAATTTCTGAGGATGGATTTGCTATTGTAGATGCACCTCTATGGAAATACTTAGATGACCAGCTTGGAAATGACCCGCTGACTCACAGAAAGCTTATAATGAATACGCTTAAGGCAGCTGGCTTTGAAACTATCTTTCCCTTTGGTAGCTTGGAGTCACTTATTTATTTAAAAAAGGAAATAAGTTATCCATTTTTTGATTATAAAAAACTTCCACATGCTATTAGCAACAGAAGCTTTGTTAATCTCTTACCAATCGATATTCAACTACCCCAAAAAGCGGACCCAATGTGGATTAATTCGCGATATCAACCAAGGAGCTTTAACGATTGAAAATTAAAAATTTTTTTCTTTTTTTAATTTTTTTATCATTAAATGGAAATTCTTTTCCTGCATCTAGTGTCTTACCAAACAGTTCTCCATCTTATATACAAGAACTTTCCTCAAGGCTTTTAAAATGGCAAGAAACTCACACTCCTTTCACTAAGAAAATGAGTAATCTCGAAAAAAGATACTTTGACCTTTGCATCAATGAACTTAAAAATTGGGACACACTCTTGAGCCCGAAACATTCCTTGCAACATTTTTCTATTTCTTACAAAGTTGAATCTGGAAAAAAAGCTAAGCCATCAGTTTTTTGTTCACCTTCATCTCTAAGCTCAAAAATAATGAACCCGATAAAGTTACTTTCTAAAAAAACTTCCTTAGAAAAAAAAGATGTTCGCTTTTGTGGTTTTCAGTGGACAGACGGATCAGATAGTTCAGCGGCAAATCTTTCTAGCTTTTGGTTAGAAAATAAAACACTTTCAAAAGATTCAAATATGGTTTTTTTTGATAAAGCTAAAATTTTTCAGCTAAATAATAATCAGCAGAAATTAACCTACACACCCTCCATCTCCCCTGATGTTCTTGCTCTTGAAGGAAAAAGTTTTTCAAAAGCTGTCCTTTCAACTTTTACAATCAACCGTTTAGATAAAAAATACTTCGGATATCGGCTTAAGGATTATCAAGGGCCTAATGTTTTCAATTCAGAAACAGAAGAAATAATTCGTCAAATAACGAGTGAATTTGGTTTACTTCTTAGATACTTTAATTACGAAGACTCTCAAAACTATGAAGTTTTTTTCCCATAGTAATAGCCAAAAAACGCACGAAACGCGTATTTATGGATTTGATATCATTCGACTTTTTTGTATCTGGGCTATTATTATTTTTCACACTTATGAGACTCTAATTTTTAAAGATGAAATACCGCAATTTCTCAATCATTCGCTTTATTCTTTCATTCAACATTATGCACGAGTTTTAGCAGTAAGTGGGTTTTACATAGTTGCACTCAGCAGCTTTTTAATAGGTTATAGCCGTAATCAGAAATGGGGATCACTTTTAGCCTTAGCTATTTTTGGTTTTTTTTTACTAGCTTGGGTTGAAGCTGATGACTTAAAGGAAGGATATTTGTTTGAGTGGGATATTTATCCTTTTTTAATTTTTTCATGGATACCTCTTTATTTTGCAAAAAAAAGCACCCGCGCAATAAAAGTATTAGGAATTTTTGGCTTTTCTCTTTTATTTTTTCCCTTTTGGGAATTCATACATATTAAAAATAAATTTTTACAAACGGCTTTTTTTGGTGAATGTCAAAGTGGCAATGGCTCAGGTTGGCCACTTTTTCCCTGGATGGGACTCGTTTGGAGTTTTTTTTCATTCGGTTATTTCCTAAAAAGAAATTCATTTTCAGCATTAAAACTGGAATCCCTTTATCCAAGAGAAAAATGGATATGGGCTTTCCTTTTACTCCCTTCTTTTACTCATGTTGGAGCTTACTATAATGTCCCAATCGGACCTGGATTTTCTTGTTTTGTGTTTCGACAAAAAATTACAGATTTTTGGGCTCATATGGTTTTCTTGTCTTTTTCCATGAGAATCTCTTTCCTTTTAAATGTTCGAGAGTGGCTAAATAAAATTAAGTTTATCCAATTACTGAGTCATCTGTGCTGGTCTAGACACTTTGGGCTTTGCTACATACTTCATTTTTTTATAATTGGTTTGTTTTCAATATTAGGTATTGAATTTTTTTCTCAAAACCCACATATTTTTGACTTAGTTGTTCTTCTTGTTTTCCCTTTAACTGAACTTCTTTGTAGAGCAGTCCTTCGAGCTCAATCCACGATTCAAGCTTTTATAAGATGAGCTTTTGATTGCAAATTATTAAGTTTATTTAAGCAGCGAGATTTAAATTACTCTTGGATAAAGAATCTTGTAACTCTTCAACAACAACCTGATCTAATTCTTGATAACCCATTATTTTTGCCAAAAGAGATTCAGGAATTTCTACAACCTTTGAATTATAAAGTTCAACATGCTGATTGAAGGTTCGACTCCATTTTGAAATCTGAAGCTGATAATCTAAAAATTGTTTTTGTATTTTTAAAAATTCAGGATTTCTTTTTAGTTCAGGATAAGCTTCAACAAGTGCAAAAAGAGATTGCAAAGACAATGTTATCTCATTAGAGATTTTTATCTTGCCTCCTAAGCGTCTTGCAGACTGAAATCGAAATTTCAAAGACTTAATCTTTTCTATAAGCACCTGTTGATGTCCCACATGTTTTGAGGTGACACTAAAAAGCTGAGAAAGAGCTTCTTGTCTTTGCTTCAAAACTAAATCAATTTTTGACCAAGAACGCTTCACTCTCTTTCGAAGGATAATAAGTTCTTTATAAATACCCATAAAAATAAAAACACCTACGCCCCCGATAATCACTGAAAAAAAACTTGCGAATACGAGTATTAAAAAAGACTCTTTTTCCATACAACTTTATCGAAAGATTTGAAGAAAAATATAAGTGTTTATTTTTTGACGAAAAGACCTGCAAAGACGTTTCCGACACCAGAACGATAACGCTTGGCGCAATAGCTCACAGGTTCTCAAAGCAAAAACTTAATGATAGAAAAGCCTCCAAATGAAAAAACTACTCCTCTCGATTTTATTTAGTCTTGGTTTTTTTCTCAACGGCGCTCTTCAAGCAACCCCGCAAAACTTAGATTGTCGAAAGGTCCTAAGTATTTTTGCCCTTAAAGCAAAACAGACATTGGTCGATCCAACTCAAAGCTATGACAAAACAATTTCTCTTTTAAAAAAAGTTTTTGGAGATGATTTTTACGAACAAAGTAATCTCGGAAAATTTGAGGATGACGTCAGAGAAGTTTTTAAATCGAAACGCAATCACGACAAAAAATGGCAACTTCTTGAAGAAAAATGGAACATTGATTCACGACAGGGACTTTATCTTAAAGCATTCTATTCTTTTTTTATTTACAATCCCTCGCTTCTCCCCCTAAAAACACGCGCAGAACTTTTTACAGAATTAAAGACTTTATCGCTGCGCTCCCAAATTAATTTAGATCCTGAGGTTCAGCAACGTTACAACTACTATCTAAGCACAATAGGCAAAAAAAGCGTTCCCGAAATTGCAAAGGAATTAAACCTTTCACAATCCTATGTTTACAAAGAACTTTCCTATTTGAACTTGTCTATCGTAAAGGCCTTTGAAAATGATTTTCGAAATGGAGAAGATCAATCAAGTCGCTTTGTTAGACACCAGCTAGAAATTGAAAACCGCGGAGTAAGTTGGAATAGAAAACTTGGTGAAGTAAGCGAAGAAATACTTCTTGTAGACATGCACGAAAAAGGCATGACTCACGCCCAGATTGCAGCAGCGCTCAACAAATTAGCAGGCACAACGAATCCCAAAAATCCATATATCAGAACTGAACGATCAGTTAGTTATAAAATTCAAAAACTTGGTCTTTCTCAGCCGCAAAAAAAATATCCTAAAAAATTAATCCTCAAAGATTACGGACTCGTAAAAGAAAATGGATTATTGGTACCAAATACAACTATTGAGTTCTTGATTGCAAATAAAAACAAAGGGAAAACCTGGTGCGCTCAAAAACTCAAAGTCTCTCTAGGTGGATTAAGGGGTTTTATCAAACGCCATCATCTTGAAGTATTTTTTGAAAAAAATAATGATTTCGAAGCTGATAGTTCTGAAACCGTTCGTTATGAAAATCTCATCCAAGATCAAAATGTTCAAAATTGGATTATTCTTAACAGAACCGTTCCGCACACCAATGAAGAATGGCTAGAAGCTTTGAACATTCAAACAAAAGACAGAGTCATGTTTTGGATTATTGAAAATCGGATATTTCCTCAAACATCTGAAGAATGGCTAGAAGCGCTGGCTTTTTCCAAGCCCGAGTAGAATTCCTTTGCTTCAATAAAAGCAAAAACATATGGTCAAATCCATATGTCTCATGACTCCAAAGAACTCAAAGAAAAGCTTATAATTCTTGAACAAATTCTAAAAGATTCTGCTGCTGTTTCGTTGAGTGGTTTTTCCCTTAGCCCAGGAGCTCAACCCAAAACTATTCGAAGAGAAGAGAAAAGTTCTTTTTCTGATATTGTCACGGAATTTGATCAAAAAGTTGAAGACTTTTTAGTTTCTAAACTCGAGCATTATTTTAAGAATGATAAAATTCTTGGTGAAGAAGGAGCTTACAAAGAGGGAGTAAAAAAATTTAACGATGACTCTTTCTCAGATAAATATATTTGGGTTTTAGACCCTATTGATGGAACAGCTAACTACTCAAGATCCTATCCGTATTTTTGTACAACCGTTTGCTTGCTAGAAAAAGTTGGAAGCCGCTATCAAACTCTTTTGGGTGCTACTTTTGATCCTGTTAGAAACGAAATTTTTTCTGCTATCAAAGGTCACGGGGCTTCGCTTAATGGAGAACGTATTCAAGTCAGTTCCAATAAAATAATTGAACAAGCTCTATTTGTGACGGGATTTGCCGCAGAGAGAGAAGCTCAAAAAGACGTTGTCTTTGATCGTTTTGTAAACCTAACACGTAAAAGCCTTGGAGTTCGCCGCACAGGAGCCGCCGCCCTGGACCTAGCTTACGTAGCCGCAGGTCGACTCGATGCCTATTGGGAATGTGGCCTAAATGTGTGGGACATTGCTGCGGGTACCTTGCTCGTTCAAGAAGCTCTCGGAAAGGTTACTCATTTTGAAAGAAGCGAAGAGTGGAACATTTGGACTGGCGAACTGCTTGCAAGCAACGCCCATTTACACGAAAGACTTTTAAGTGAATTAAATCCCTAACATTCGCCCTTAATTCGACTTACACGAGGCAGCATGAAATTGATACCCCGCAATGAGCGTGCTTAACTCTAAGCGTCATGTCGTGGATGCTTAGCTCTGAAGTAAACACCCTCAGGTTAACAGCTCCCGACAAAGGCCTTTGAAAGGGAAAATGCTCATGAAAAAAATTCAATTCATTCATTCAAAAAAAAGCTCCTTCACTTTAATAACAGCTGTAGTGACAAGCTTATCTTTCAAAGCACCTATTTTTTCACAGCAAAACATACAGGTTACGCCCGAGATGATTGCACAAATTTTAAATAAAAAAAGAGCTGCCGATGCAGCACTTCTCATAAAAGATGTTCATTTTAAAAAAACCTACTGCAAAAAATTAAGGCTCACAGAAGGTGGCGGCCTTGAACTAGATGACGGTGTGAGCTTCGGAGCAAAAAATACAGAGTTCAAAGAAGAAACAGATCCAACAACTGGTCAACCCAATTTGACGACCACCGGAATAAGTTTCGAATTAGGTTTTGATAAGAATCCTTTTGTTCAAGCCTCTAAAGACGCTCTACAAGCAAAAATTATTTTGAATCCCGATAAGCTTGGAGAAACCAACAAAGAAAACTCTAAGGTTGAAATAGAAGCTCTGGGAGTTTTTCCTAAAACCAAAGAGATCGACAGTGTCCTGTCTGTTATCAAAGAAGAAAATGTAAAAAAAGCTACCACTCAAGTGGTTGGCTTTATTCACCAAGTTCAAAATCAATTCAAAAAACTCGACATTGTTGACTTTTCAACACCTGACAAAACAAAAGAAACGGCGACTAGAATACTAAAACAAATCGATGAAAGTGTTGAAGACCCCAAGCCAGAAGCTCAATTAGGATTTTCATATTTTGCAAAAAAAGAGGATTTCCAAAAAGCAATTGAAGACATTGTACTTTCAACAAAACTCAATGAAAGAACCGCCAAAACAATAGACGGAAAAATTCCTACGGCTATCTCAGAAGACCTGAAAAAAGAAGATCTTCGCCTCGCTACACTTTCCTCAAGTCTTGAGGAAATGCAGAGCAAATATGAAGCTCTTACTCAAAAAGAAGAGTTTACTTCGTCTGACGAACAAGAAATCGCAAGCGAGGCTATTGCGCTTGCAAAGGCTCAAAGAGCTTTTCATAAAGAAGAAAAAGCTTTTCAAGAAAAAGTTAAAAAAGCACGAATCAACATTGTTATGCCAGAGCTTAAGCCTATCATCGACTCTGTTTTGAAAGAAGTTTCAAGTGCTTTTAAAGGAAAAGCCAATTCAATTTTTTCAATTAAACAATATCCACAGCTCAGAACAGATAAAATAAATGGCGTCGACACTCTACACACTCGTATCAGCACTAAAATGTTTATATGCGAATCAAGTTCAACTTTTGAATTTCCCGAACCTAAGGATTTCAAAGCGCCTAAAGAAAAATAATCTAAAACTTTAGGAGATCATCTCTACTTTTAACACTTTCTGAGTATGTAACCTGAAAGCTTGGTGAGTATTCAAAGTCATTATCGCCCAGTCTTTTCTTAAGAACAAAATCAAACTTCCAACACTTTGAAAAACTTGCGTAAGAAATAAAATACCGCTGATCGAGAAGCTTTTTCTCAACGCGATCATAGTTTTGAGCTGTCGCAATTTCAAAGGGACCAACTTTTTTCAATTTCAACTCCCCCCCCAAGTTATCTGCATTAGGATTAACGTTTTGATAAAGACTCAAAGAAAAATATTTTTTATCAAAAGAAAGGCTGTTTAAAACATCCAATCTCGCGGATCTCGGACTCCAGGAAGCTTGCGAAGCTAGCGTGACGAATTCGTATTTTCCCTGGGCAAACAAACGCCATCGTCCAAAGGCATTTCTTTTGAAATCAAATTCATGATTAAGACCCAGAAAAAAAACTTCATGAATTTGATAATTGCTTGAAAACTTTCCCAGCAACTGAGTCTTAAAACCATACGTTATAAAAGAATGTTCTCTCAATAACCGCTCTTGCTCTTCTGTTCCCAGTCGAATTTCTTCACTAGGCAAACCTCCATCAAACAAATCAAAACGAGGGGCATTTGCAGAACAAATTCCATTTGGGCAATCTTCAAAAAATTCATGGCTTGAACGAAAGTCAGCTGGAGAATAAAAATAACTCACAAAAGGCGTTATGACATGTTTTAAGCGAGGCATGTCAGACCATCCTGTATTCCAAACCTTCCACACATCACCCTCAAGTGACTGCTCTATTGAAACTTTTGAACGAGTAGCGTTTGTTTCGTTCACACCAGCTGCAAAAGAATAAAAATCTCCACGATAGTGAGCCTTAGAAGAGGATCTCAAAAAATCAAAATTTAAGGGAACGGAAAAATCTAAAATTCCAGAGTAACGATCTCCAGAAACAATAAAATTCGACTGGGGCTCGCGTCCCATAACCTTTGAACCAAAGCCCCGCTCATAACGACGCACACTTAACTCCTCAAAGCGAAGAGACGAAAAAAAATTAGTAAATAGAGGTGTTAAGGGAGTTCCAACCTTTAATTCTGGGAGGGTCCATCGAACTGTTCCCAATTCCCTATCAGATCTTTGTAAGTTATTTTGAGGAAGCATAGCTCCTAGTGAGAGGGAATAATTTTCATATTGAGCCTCAAGAGCTAAATCATGATTTAAGTGAGGAAGTCGGGACTCGGCGCTGTCGTCTTCAAAATGAGTAGACATATCGAGATCACTCAACTGATTGCCCTTTGCAAGAAAGGCCCAATTGGTAAAAAATTGAGCTCGACCCTGATAGTGAATTCCGAAACGATCGCTCAATCCAAAATTCTCTGCAGGCGCACGGATCCAAGATGTATCACTCTTAAAGAAACTACGATCAGAAAAAACGTAACGAGTTTGTAAATCATTTCTATGGCCG
>JBILWH010000008.1:0-16397 GCA_044370015.1 Bdellovibrionota bacterium
AAGTTACGTTTCTGATGCAGACGTTGAAAAAGTTTGTGACTTTTGGCGCGAGCAAGGCGCTCCTCAGTATCAGAATGAAATTCTTGCTGATGAAAGCGAAAATGAATTATTAGCCGATGCTGATCGTGATTCCCTATATGGAGAAGTGCTTAGCTATGCTCGCGAAAAGGGATCTATCTCGACTTCACTCATTCAAAGACGCTTTCAAATAGGTTACACAAGGGCAGCTCGAATTATGGAGCAGCTTGAAGCTGCGGGTGTAGTGGGAGAGCAAAGCTCTGCTGGAAAACCTCGCGACGTCATCCTGTAATTATTCAATAGCCTCTTAAATTAGCCCCCTTATAGCCACGTAAACTTTCTTGACCAGAGGCTTGGAATAGAGATAGCCTAAGAAAATGCCACACCGCATTACACGCTGCGATAAGAATTGGTCATTTCCAAGCGTTTTTACTTTTTTAGTAGTTTTATCATGGGCTTTTGCCCCCCTTGTTTTTGCTCAAAAAGACCAAGAAAAAAGCGATGAAACTAAGCTTGTGCTTAGCGCTCTTGCAAAAAGATACGAAAATTTAGGCAACTGGGAAGCAACTTTTTTTCAAACAGAAAAATCTCCGGGATTTTCTCAAGAAATCACTTCAGAGGGATTTTTTAAATTTGTTAAAAGTAAGAACAGAAATTTTTTCATTCTTGAATCAAAAAACCAAAAAATTAAAAAGCGCTTTGTAAGCGATGGCTTACGAGCTATTTACCTCGAGGATAAAGGCGAGGGAAAAAAAGACAGATACTTTGCACGCCGCTTTGACGATGCAAAAAATCTTGAACTTGAAAGATTTCTTCTTTTTTTTCGTGGGCTAAAATCCAAAAATGCCTCCGAAAAAGATTATGAGATCAAGGGAAGTTTTAAAAAACCTGATCTTGAAGTCACACTGACTCCAAAGATTGAATCTGACTTTTCGGAAATAAAAATATCTTTTCATAACACGGAAAAATTTCCCTCCATTCTAACATTTGTAGATTCTGTCGGAGGAAATACTTCCCTGCGAATTATTGAAGCTAAATCTATTACAAAACTCGACCCAAAGTGGTTTGATCTAGCTTTACCCTCAGGAGTGAAAACAGAAAAATGAGCGAATCTCAAAAAGTACACATCATCTCATTGGGCTGCGCAAGAAATCTCGTTGATTCTGAGAATATGGCAGGCCTTTTACAAGGCGATAAGGGTTACAAACTTTCTGATCACGCAAATGAAGCAGATATTATCATTGTCAACACGTGCGGCTTTATTGATGAAGCAAAACAAGAATCAATTGATACGATTTTAGCTGCAGGTGAAAACAAAAAAACGGGTAACTGCAAAAAACTCGTTGTAACGGGCTGCCTATCTGAGCGATATCCTCAAGAGTTAAAAGATTCTCTACCAGAAGTTGACCTCATCACTGGAACGGCAGCTTTTCCAAGAATTGTTGAAGAGCTAGAGTCTCTTAAAAATTCCTCTTCTTCAGAAACGAAAATTAAAATTCACACAGATCGCGCAAAAGACTACGATCTTCCTCGAGCCAATAGTCTTAGCTCACACTCTGCGTACCTAAAACTTGCGGAAGGTTGCGCGAAACGCTGTTCATTTTGCATTATTCCCAAACTTCGCGGGGCGCTTCGTTCACGAAGTATCGAAAGTTTAGTTCTAGAAGCTCAGGGTCTTGTTAAAAATGGTGTTCGTGAAATCAATCTTATTGCTCAGGACTTAACAGACTATGGTCGCGACCGAAAAGATGGGGCGACTCTTGCGATTCTTTTAAAAGAGCTTGTAAAAATAAAAGATCTCAAATGGCTTCGTCTTTTCTATGTTTATCCTGATCAACTCAGCGACGATGTGATTAAACTTGTGCGAGACGAAGAAAAAATCTGCAAATATCTTGATGTTCCTATTCAACACATTTCAGACAAAATACTCACTCGTATGAATCGCCACACGAACAAAGAGCAAATTCGCTCGATGATCGCTCGGCTAAAAAAAGAAATTCCTAATCTTTTTATTCGTACATCTTTAATGGTGGGATTTCCTGGCGAGACAGAAGAAGATTTTCTGGAACTTAAAAATTTCGTTAAGGAAGGACTTTTAGATCACGTTGGTGTTTTTACGTATTCGCATGAGGAAGGAACTCCAAGCTTTCGCCTTCCAGATGATGTTCCTTCTGATGTAAAAAAACAAAGACAGTCTGAAATTTATGCAATTCAAGAAGAGATTTTAAATAAAAACTTACAATCTCTTGTTGGGCAAACTCTCGAGGTTCTCGTTGAGGGGACTCATCCCGAAACAGATTTATTGCTGAAAGGTCGCTTCTTTGGCCAAGCTCCCCAGGTGGATAACATTGTGATCATTCAAGAGGGACAAGCTGAAATTGGATCTTTTAAGAAAGTTGAGATAAGAGACGTTGCAGGAATGGATTTAGTCGGGGGAATTGTTTCTTAAACAAGCCTTCAGCGGTAGCTAGAGCAAGAAAAGTTTTTTGAATTTTACTAACCAGACCTTCTCCGTTTGAAAAAAAAATGATGTGATAGGGAAAGGTGAAACATTTCTTAAAAAGATCATTTCTGTTCATTTCCTCAAAAATTTTGATCCTCAACCTAGCACTTGCTGCCCAATGGGGTCCCGTCTTTCCAACGCATAACTTTCCATCGGAACAAAGTTTCTTGATGAATTCAAATTTCGAATATGGAACGCAAAGTTCACTTTTTAATTCTGAAGGACAAAAAGAATCTCTAGATCTTGTCTTTTCTAGATTTAGAATAACTCTCAATCCTGAGTATCAGCCCTCCAGACAATTTTCGTTTGGAGCTTTTTTTAATATTGATTTTCTTTCTCTCCAACCAACCGGACAAACTCAAGTTTCTAAATCAGGCCCCTCCGATCAATTTCTTTTTGCTGAGTACAGATTTTACGACTTTCCTGGTCAATCAATCGGACTTGCGAGTGTCGTTAAAATTCCCGCGTACCCAATTCCTCAAACAGTAGACGCAGGAAGTTCGCCTTTTTTAATTTTAGGTGACGGCCAAATAGATGCAACAGCACTCATCACAACTGAATACTGGCTCTCAAGAAATTTAAAATTTTATCTTGATACAGGATTTACTTTTCGAGCCGAAGATCACTCTAGCGAAATTCCTTTTAACACTGGACTCGAATTTAAGGTTCCTCGCTATACAATTGGAGTTAATCTAAACGGAGCTTCCAGCTTAAAAACAGACAACACAAGAATCTCTCAAGTCTCGGGTCTGATTCATGACTTAACTGGTGGGACAAACTATATTTTCGCAGAAAACCCAGCGCTCTTAATTGGAAAAATATACGGTGAGTATGCGCTCAATCACGAATGGGCGCTGAGTGGTAAATTTGAAAATTCGATGGCTGGTAAAAACGCACCATTCTTTTATGTTGTTGGATTTGGATTAAGTTATCGAAACCTTGAGTATTCGCGTTATATTCCTCGAACGGCTCGAGACGTTGATATCGAAACGGACGACTCAGATGATGAATTTGAGGGAGAAATACAAGAAAACTACAGAAAAAATCCCGAGTCTTTTGAGAGCGATTACTAAAATTAGTTTATTTAAAAATTTAAATAACTTCTAATTTGAAGTCCCCAAGATTTTTGTCTTTCTGAAGGAAATGCATTTCCAGGCAAAAACACTCCAGCTGCAAGACTTGTTTTGAAGTTTTCATGCCATTTTTGTTCAAAGTGAAGGTCTGCTTCAAAACCTAAAGATTCTCCATTGTCATTGGAACTCATAAGCTTTGCATATCCACCGACAAGTCCTAATCGATACTTTTTCTCGCTAAAAGAATAAAAAGCCCCTAAACGTCCAACAAGGGCGCCTTCTTCATTCGATATTAGGTCAGAAGATGGATCGTTTCCGATTCCATAACCTAATTGTATTGGATTATTTTTCTTCGCAAAATTTGCTCCTTGAACTTGCCTAAACAAAATCAAGAAGGGCCTGTAATTAGGATGAACAATAAACGCCCTGTCCTCTGAGTGACTAGAAAAAACTCCATCTGCTTCAAATTCCCAGCTACCGGGACGATATCTGTATTGAGCTAAAGCTCCATAAACATGAGCCTGTTTATCATAAGAATTTGAAGCAAACTCAGCTCCAAGAGAACTTAAATCCCAATCTTTTTTTAGATAAAAAGAATAATCATAAGAGCTATTATATGATGCTGGATCTAAAGATCCTCGAATATGGCGCCCAAATAGAAGGCCAATAGCCACTCCCGATCCTTCATTTTCATATTTCACGGATCCCTCGTACACGTCTTCATCATCAGCATCCGTGTGAAGATATCCTTCCTGTCGCTTTTCATATCCAGCGTTCAGCACAAGACTTCCCAACTGGCCTTCGAAGCCTACTCTATCCACGATAGTAGAGGCCTCATCTTCTGCTTTGCCCCCTTCATCGAAAAGAAGTCCCAACCCCCAGCCCTTGGGCATGCGTCCGGCTTTAAAAACTCCAACATCACTCACCCACTTTAAATATCCATAGCGAATAGCAAGGAGCTGGCTTGATACAGGGCCAAAAGCAGCGCCTCCGTTTATCTGATTTGGATTATTTAAGGCATTAAAACCTACCTCTGTTGAACTTCCATTTTGACTTAAAAGACTGAGCTCGGAATGTAGAGAAAACCTTTCATCAATTAAAACATCAGGCCTTAGCAACAACCTGTGCTCTAAAAAAGCACTTGTATCTGAGGCATTTTCATAAGTTGCTCCGGTGTTCACACCGTTTTTTGCATCTAGATTGAAGAAAAGATTTGATCCAAATCGATGATTTCCACTCAAACTAAAAAGCGCGGCATGAGAGAAAGAGGCCGTCAAAAAAGCACCCATACAAACAACAAGTCTTAAAGAGCTAATTTTCTTCATGATTTATTGGTCGTAGCATAGCCTCAAGAACTAGTCCCCTAGGTGATTTTACTTTTTAGATTTTTTGGGATTCATAACTCGAAGAGTCTCGTGGCTTCCACCCCTGAGGGAGTTTGGAGTGGGAGCCATCCGAGACTCTTGCTTAGGTACATCTACAGGTTAAGGGTACCCCTTATAAGAGTCAACAATAGCAGCGTCATAGCCATATGTTGTCATTTTCTGCTTTGAATCATATCGTCAAAAAAGATGCACAATCGTCGCGGCCTTGGATCTATCCTGATGCTTTTCAGTGCTCTTCTTTTGATCCTTCCCTTTTCTATTTTCATGAGTATCAAAAATGTCACAGACGAGTGGTCACCGCTACTTGAGCAACGCATCAGATCTCGACAACAGATCAGTACCATTCGCGTTCTTGCCAAAAACCAAAAAGGAGAAGACGAGTGGATTTCTTCGATTGTTGGAGGACACGCCGAAGTCCGAAAAAACATCCCTCTTGCAGAAGTAAATCCCATGCTTTTAGAGGCAATTGTTTCGCTTGAAGATCCTCGATTCTTATCGCACGGAGGTTTTGATGTTTGGGGAATTGCTCGAGCAGCTTTTAAAAACCTCATCAACCTTCGTTACAAAGAAGGAGCGAGTACCATTACGCAACAACTTGTAAAAAATCTTTTCTTAACTCAAGAAAAAACTCTCTCACGAAAATTTAAAGAAATTATTCTCTCAATTCTTGTAGAAAATCGTTTTCAAAAAGAAGAAATCCTTGAAGCCTATCTCAACGAAGTTTTCATGGGCCAAATTCAGCATCCGGATATTTTAGGAATTCAAAAAGCGTCTGAGTTTTACTTTGGTAAAGATCAAGGCCAGTTGGAAGTTCATGAAGTTGCTCTTATCACCGCTATGGTTGCGGGCTCAGCTTTTTACTCACCCTTTAAACATCCTGATCGTGCTCTTGCTCGAAGAAACAAAGTTCTCAATATTTTAATGAATGCCGAAAAAATTACGGAAGAAGAATTTGAAACTGCGCTCAAACTTCCGCTTCCAAAGGAACCTCATACAAGTTTTAGATCTAAAGCAAGTTATGCCATTGATGAAATTCGCGATTCGTTAATCAAAAAAGATGGCGAACTAAAAGTTGTCATGGGCGGATACGATGTGCAAACCACTCTTGATGCCGATCTTCAAAGACAATCAGAAGAATTATTTTTGAAAGAAAGTAAAACCTGGCCCAAGCAACTGCAAGTCGCTCTGGTGGGAATTGATCCACGCACCTGTGAGTACAAAGTCTATCAAGGCGGCACCTCCTATACGACCACACAATACAATCGTCTCACCCGCGCCAAACGTCCTCCTGGTTCTTTGATCAAACCTCTTCTTTTAGCTCCGCTTATCAGCCAAAACCCCAAAGTTCATCTCGCAAAACTCATTCAAGATGAAGAATTCACATGGATCTACGACAAAGGTCGGGGACAGTGGAGTCCTAAAAATTACGATCGAAAATATCGAGGAAGCGTTTCTCTTAGAACAACTATAGAACAAAGTCTGAACGTTCCATTCACAAAAGTTTTTCAAGAAATCGAACCCGAAGGACTTTTAAAAAACTCATTTGCTCCACTTGTGAAATGGGGCCTTGATATACCCGATGATCGCGCTCTTCCTTCGGCTCTTTTAGGGAGTATTGAACAAAAACCTCTTGATATGGCCAGAGCCTATGTCAGCTTAGTGAGAACAGCTCTTGGCTATCAAAGCATGAATGATTCAGCTTGTGATCCATCCTTTCTTCCAAAAGATATTTCAAGTGATTTTTTAAATGCGAACAAAACAGATCAAGCAGGAGCGCTTCTCACGCTAGAGGCTATGCAAGGAGTTGTTCGCAGAGGAAGTGCTCGCGTACTGGGATCACAACTTCCGACCAATCAACAATGGGCTGGAAAAACAGGAACCTCTTCAGACAAACGAGATGCTTGGTTTGTCCTCGCATCACCTGACCTTGTTCTTCTTGCATGGATGGGAATGGATAAGAATCTCGAAACGGATTTCACAGGTGCCTGGCTTTCATCTAATCTAATTGCTCCACTTATAAAGAATTATTCTGAAAAATTTATGGATGGATTTTCCTGGCCGGAAAGCTCTGAGCTAAGTTGGAAGGTAATCGATCTCGAGAGAGGCTGTGAATACCCCGGAGCCTTTGCTCGGCAATTAAGAGAAAAATTCTCGAATCAAATCAAAGGGAAAGAAGCCTTGCCAAATCAGGCAATTATCGAAGGACACCCTCTCGTTTTTGAGCTTTTTAAAAACTCCGACGAACTTAGTTATTGTCGCTAGAAGCATTTCTTGAGTAGTGTTTTCTCTTTATGTCTTCAATTCTTATCGAGGCTCATCATCTTCAGCGAAATTTTAGAAGATCTGTAAAAGATCCTGGACTTTCGGGCGTTATTAAAAATTTATTTCATCGAAAATATGTTGAAAAAGTGGCTGTAAAAAATTTGAATTTTAAAATTCCAGAAGGCTCTTTCATGGGTCTTGTCGGTTCAAATGGAGCCGGAAAAACAACTCTTCTCAAAATGTGCTCAGGCCTCCTTCACCCCAGCAGTGGCAGCTTGAAAGTTTTAGACTACACCCCATCAGAGCGAAAATCAGATTTTTTGCGGAGCATAGGGCTTGTAATGGGACAAAAGTCTCAACTCTGGAGCGATATTTCTGCTCGAGACTCACTTGAGCTTTTTGGAGCCATTTACGATATCCCTAGAGCTGAATTCAAGCGCCGCTTGGATGAAATGCTCACGCTTTTTAATTTAACAAAACTCGTGGGAGTACAGGTAAGGCGCCTGAGTTTGGGTGAACGAATGAAATTTGAGTTGATCGCAGCTCTTATTCACAAACCACGCCTCCTACTTCTAGACGAGCCCACCATAGGGTTAGATCTCATAGCAAAAGAAGCGGTTCGAAAGTTTCTCACCAAAGACCTGTCAAAGGAAAAAGTTTCTGTCATTCTCTCAAGTCACGATATGGAAGACATTCAAGAAGTTTGCGATGACTTGATGATTATTGCAAAAGGCGAAATGAAATACTTTGGAAGCACAAAAGACTTTGGAAAAGCTGACGAGAAATTTAAAACGGGAGTGCTAAAGCTTATTTCCGAAGACGAAGTACCTGAAAAACCTGAGGGAGAATCTTAAAAGTGTTCCCTTTTAATGTGCGTTTTGGACGTTACATGCTCCGAAATGTTTTGATTCAAGAGCTTGAATACCGAGCCTACTACTACATGATGATTGTCAGTCTTTTGATTTCTTTTGCTGCAGATTTCATCATCTTAAAACTTGCTCATAACGACGGACGAGAAAGCTATGTTGGATACAATCAAATTTATTCCTTTATTCTTTTTGCTCTTTTTGTAAGAACCTCTAATTCGCTTTGGGGGGCCTCTTTGTCTTTTGAAAAACAAATTAGGAATGGAGAATTTAGACGCTACCTTTTGCAGCCCGTTAAATTTTCTCAAATTTTTGCAGTGAATGCCTTTGGCGAAAAACTTTTTACATGGATTCTTTTGGCTTTTATATTTGTAGGTCTTTTATTTCTCAAAACTGAACAAGAACTTCATCTACCTCACGTTTATTTTTATCCTTTCATGATTTTATCAATAGCTCTTTCGTGGAGTATTTTTTATTTTTTTGTTCTTTGTGCTTTTTGGCTACACGAGAGTGCTTTTATGATTTCAGCATTTAATTTTACAACAGGGATCTTTGCAGGATCTATTCTTCCCATAGATTGGCTTCCTCAGGCGTTACGAAAGGTTCTCCTTCTTAGCCCTATGCCTTATCTTGGCCATTATCCTATATCGGCTGCTATGGGTAAGGTTCTTGGTGGCGACTTCTCATATACGTTTTTAAGAGGATTATTCTGGCTAGCGTTTATGGTGAGCTTAAACACTCATATGTTTAAGAAAGGAGTTCGCCGCTATGAAAGCTTTGGAGGATAAAAAAACTTATTCACGCGGAGTTGGTTTTTACATAAAGCTCTGGGGCTCTTTATTTAAAAACACGGTTCATCGCTCTCTTGAGTATCGAATAAACTTTTTTGGTCGCGCACTCATTGAAGTTCTTTTTATTTCTTCAAACTTTATTTTTGCCCAAAGTATTGGTGAGAGAAATCCTCTCATTTTGGGCTGGGCACCCGGAGAGCTTCTTTTATTTTTCGGTTTTGTATTTTTTATTGATGCTTTGTTTATGCTTTTGATGCACGACAATCTTGCTGAATTTGATTCCTTAATTCGCCAAGGAACTTTTGATTTTCATTTATTGAGGCCTGTAAATTCACTTTTTCTCACTGCTTTTCGATTTCCTAATGCTATTTCTGTTGTAAACTTTGTTCTTTCTCTTTGTGTGATCGCTTATTCCTTTTCTTTACTTACTCCCCTTCCCTCTTTTTTAAATATTTTCTTAGGGCTTATTTACCTGGCCCTTGGTTTTTTGCTGGTAGTGGCCCTAAATGTTCTAATTTTTTGCCTAGGTTTTTATATGATCCGCTCAGATATGCTTGTGTGGATGTTTTTTGAATTTTACCGCTTAAGCTTTCGTCCAGATGATTTCTACTTTTCTTGGCTTCGAAGAATTCTTCTGACAGTTTTTCCAGCTGCTTTTTTTGTCTCAATTCCTGTGAAAATCCTACTCAATAAACCCCTTTCTCCTTGGTTATGGATCGCGCCCTGGGCCTATGTTTTGATGGCCTTTATACTTCTATCCCTTTTCTGGAAACGCGGTATAAAGCACTATGAAGGTGCTTTAAGCTAGATAAAGCCTTTTAAAGCGCTTTTTAACGTATATAAAATTTCTTGATACTTTCGCGAAATTCGTGTATAATGCAGTGCATTATGTCTTTCAAAAAACATATATCCCTCTTAGCCCTTTCAACTCTCACTAGCTCTTTTTTATTCAGCAAAGCTGAAGCTAAGGTTATCCCCTTAACGGAATACTCTGATAACACCCCTGTTAACATTGAAGACTTAGAGAAAAAACAACCTGATGGAACAATCACAAATACATACAAAGTTTATCGTGATGATATTGTTTTAAAATGGAGACCTTACTTTGCAAAGGATACAAAATCAGAAAAAGAAGGCTTCTATAAAGTTTCACATCTCTTCAAAAAAGCTCGCTACGCTAATGCTTCAGTCGGTTCAGAAGAATTTATTGCATTAGCGAGTTACCTTACTGCCCGAGCGCAGATATTGAACGCAATTGAATTTACTCAAAAACTTTTAGGCGTCGAAAACAATGACCTATTAACAATCCAAGTATCTCGAACTTACAAAAACAACGCTGTTATCGATGAAAGAATTACTTTAGAAACTAGCAAAGAAAATAAAAAACACTCTTTCAAAAAAGAAATTCAAGATGCAAATGACTTTGTTACCGAAAACATCAAAGACAAAGATGGAAAGATTTTAAAAGTAATAACTTATAAAAATCTTCCCATTGAATTAATTAACTAATTCGTAAAATCAGATTTTAGAAATTTCAAAAGACCAGGAGCCATGCTCTTCGAAGCTCTCCGCTTCGCTTGCAGGGGCTCCTTGTTTCCATTCTACAGTCAGCGTTTCCTGGCTCACCAAACCCTTACCGTTTAACTCAGCGTTAATTATTTTCTCAACACGAGAGCTCCCCGAAGCTTTAAAGACAATCTGAATACGATCTGACAAATTTAACTTCATCTCTTTTCGACGCTGTTGAATACGGTTAATCAACTCACGCTGTAAGCCTTCATCAACCAACTCTTCAGTAAGAGTGGTTTCGAGTTCTACAACAAGTCCTCTATCAGAAGCGGCAAGTTTTCCAGGTAACCCCTTTCTCATGATCTCAATATCTTCGCGACCAAGAGAGACTCCTTTAAATTCAAAACTTCCACTTTTTTCGAAAAGCGCGATTTGATCAGAAGACCATGTCGCCAAAAGAGATTGAAGCTCTTTCATATCTTTGCCAACTTTTTTACCCGCACTTCTAAAATTTGGACGAGCTTCTTCACTCACAAGATCACTTGCTTTCTCAACAACCACCAAATCCTTCACATTTACTTCTCGCAAAACAAGAGAGCGAATGTTGGGGAAAACACCTTTTTCAGCATTACTTAAACCTGCTACACGAACTTGTTTAAGTGGTTGCCTTAATCCAATTTTAGATTCGCCTCTCAGAGAGCGCCCAAGCAAAATAATTTTTTTGGCGAGCTGAACTTCCAAGAGAACATTTTTTTCTTTGACGGATAATTCATTTGTGAGCGACCCAAATTCACGTGCATGGACGGATTTTGATTTTGATATGCTTGCCCAATCTTGCACGTGCTCATAGCGAAGCGCCCCATCTAAGTACTCGGCAAAAAATGGAAGAACAGGCGACAATAAGAGCGCTAATCGGTCTAGACATTTATAAAGTGTGGTAAACGCTGCACACTTACTCTTATCTTGCGACAAAGATTCAGATGACCAAAAACGACTTCGATTTAGCCGTATATACCAGTTTGTAAGGTCATCAATAAATGAAATCAAAATAGGAGCTACTTCACTGAGCTCATATTTTTGCATTTTCTCGTGATATTGAATTTCACTTTCTTTGAGTCGACACAAAATCCACTCATCCAAAGTTTCAGTCGGCGCCTGAGTAAAACTTTCATCCCACTTATCAATATTTGCATAAGAGGCAAAAAATCCATACGCATTCCAAAGAGGAAGCATCACAGCTCGCATAAGCTCAACAAGATTTTTTTCGCTAAATCGTAAGTTCTCTGCATGCATCGCAGGAGATTGCGCAAGATACAATCTCATCGCATCTGCTCCGTGCTTAGACATCAACTCAGCCGGATCTGGATAATTCTTCAGACGCTTACTCATTTTGCGACCGTCTTCGGCCAACACAATTCCATTCACAATACAGTTTTTAAAAGCAGGCTTTTTGAAAAGTGCGGTTGATAAAACTGTGAGCGTGTAAAACCAACCCCGAGTTTGATCCAGTCCTTCTGCAATGAAATCCGCAGGAAAATTCTTTTCAAAGGCTTCTTTGTTTTCAAAGGGATAATGCTCCTGAGCATAAGGCATGGACCCAGACTCAAACCAACAATCCAAAACCTCAGAAGTTCTCTTCATTGATTTGGGAGATTTACATTTTTCACAATCCCAGCGAAAGTGATCAATCAAGTGCATGTGTAAGTCGGGAGTAGCTTGGCCCACTTTTTTTTCAAGATCTGCACGAGAGCCCATCACTTCTTTGGCCTGACATTTTTCGCAAGACCAAACAGGAATAGGTGTACCCCAAAAACGATTTCTTGAAATACACCAATCGCGAGCGTTACCCAGCCAATTTCCAAATCGTCCTTCGCGAATATGCTCGGGCACCCAGTGAATTTGGGAATTGTTGGAGGCCATGTCTTCGCGCATACCCTCAACTCGGACAAACCAACTTGAGATTGCTTTGTAAATTAAGGGAGTATCAGAGCGCTCACAAAAAGGATAAGGGTGATTGATGGTTTCTTGTTTCAACAAGCGTCCGTCTTGTTTTAATACTTGAATAATTTCTTTATCGGCATCTTTTACAAATTTACCGACAATCCCTGCAAGACGCACATCTTTTTTAACCACATCTGTAAAAGAGGCAGTCATGTCTGTGGGATCTTCCACTTCAATTCCTTCTTTTTGGCAGGTAAAAAAGTCCTCTTCACCAAACGCAGGGGCCATATGCACGAGACCTGTTCCATCGCCCACAGTTACAAAGTGACTTCCATCTAACACGCGCAGTGCTTTGGGCTGTTCTTTACGAGTAAAAACATCAAATAAGCTTTTATAGGGAAGATTGAGAAGCTCCGAAGATTGAACCTCTCTCACACGCTCTGTGAGGCCTAGCTTTTCTGCGGCAAAATCAGCAACTATTACCTGCTCACAACCTGCTTGAGCTTTTTCTAATTTATAAAGTCCGTAAGTAATTTTTTCTGAATCCTTTTGAATCGCAACCGCTAAATTAGACGGAAGCGTCCAGGGAGTGGTCGTCCAAACACAAAGCGCTGTTTTTTGAAAACGAGCATCTTCAATCGTTAACAAAACATAAACAGATGGATCTTGAACATCTTTGTAGTTTTGAGACGCTTCAAAGTTAGAAAGAGGTGCTGTGAGTCTCCAGGAATAGGGAATAACTTTTTTACCTTCGTAAATAAGACCTTTGTCCCAAAGTGTTTTAAAAACCCACCAAACACTTTCCATAAAAGTGGGGTCCATGGTTTTGTAGTCGTTGTCCATGTCGATCCAACGACCCATACGTTCTACAATTTTTCTCCACTCACCTGCGTAACGAAGGACCACACTTCGGCAGGCTTCGTTGAATTTTCCAACTCCATAATCAAGAATTGCTAAAGACCCATTGAGGCCTAAAGTTTTTTCCATCTCGTACTCAACAGGTAGCCCATGACAATCCCATCCAAAGCGACGAGCCACATGAAATCCACGTTGAGTCCAATAACGAGGAACAATATCTTTGATTGTTCCTGCTAAAATATGCCCGTAGTGAGGGAGTCCTGTTGCAAAAGGAGGCCCATCATAGAAATAAAAATTTTTGGAATTCTTTTTTTTACCGTCTTCAACAATTTTTTCAAAAATCTTTTCGCGCTTCCAATAACTCAAGACAGACTCTTCAAATTTGGCAAAAGAATAATCTGAGCCAAACTCAGGGAAGCGTTTTTCCAGTGACTTTTGAGACATGGGCAAAATGATAATCCTCACCGCCTCATTCAGACAAGTTTTTGTTGAAGACTTAATCTCCTAAATGGGTTTTCAAGCATTGAGACAAGCCCTATACTCATTTTGTGAAGAAAGTTTATTCAATTCTTGGAATTGTTGCTTTGACCATACTTGCTCTTGATCAATGGACAAAGCATTGGGCTCTTGAAACCCTCGTTAACGAAGGAAATTCTCGCCCTGTTTTAAGCTGGTGGAGTTGGACGATGGTCCACAACTATGCTGCAGCTTTTGGAAGTTTTTCAAAAGTTCCCTTTATCACAAGCGAAAGCTCTCGAGTCCTTTTCTTGCTTCTTGTTCCGATGGTAGTTTTGGGACTCCTTTGGTTTTTTCACATAAGACACATTACAAAAAAGGAAATCTTTCGCCCCACTGTGATGGGCTTAGTTATTGGCGGCGCCATTGGGAACGTGATAGATCGCATGCGTTTTGGATACGTCATCGATTTTATTGATTGGTTCTATCCAAGCACGAGCGGCAAATGCCTTCCTCTTTTTTTCTTAGGATCAGAGGGAAAAAGCTGTCACTGGCCTGTGTTTAATGTGGCGGACTCAGCCATTTGTGTTGCTCTTGTTTTGCTTTTACTTGAGCCTTTTATTTTAAAAAGTGTTTCTAAAGAAAAATAAGGAATGGATGCCTATCTTTTTTTTACTGCTCTTGGAGTTGCAATCATCCTTCGTCCTACCTATTCACTTTTAAAAAAACACAAACAATCCACACAAAAAGCCTTTTTTCTTCTAGGACTTGGACTAATGCTTCTGATTTTCTTTTCAAAAATACTTGGAGCTCTTGGTTATTACTTTTTTACAAAAAAACTCAGCTTTGCCCCTACAAGTATCATGGGCCTTCTGTGTTTTGTGATTTTTTTTGCCAAGCCGTGGGCGATAAAAAACAAACAAATGGGCTCTGAACTTCTTCTTTTGTGGAGCTATTTATTGCCATTTGCTCAAAGCATTGGACGCATGGGATGCTTTTTTGCAGGCTGTTGTTTTATTCGAAATCCACTCACTCTTTCGTGGCCTGTTTTAGATGCGACAGGAACCCTGGTTCTTTCAGCTTTTTTGTTCAAAAAACGACACAAGATTGCCCCCCTAAAAGCCTTTCGAATTTACCTCTTTGCTTACCTGATTTTGCGATTTTTCCTAGAATTTCTTAGAGGGGATTTCATTCGGGGCTTTATCGGCCCCTTTTCTCTTCCTCAATGGACCTCTTTGGCTTTATTTTGCTGGGTTTTTCTTGATTCGCTCCTTGATAAATACCATAACAAAGCGCATGAAATTCGAAGTCGAAGAACTAGAAAATAACCGTAAAAAAGTCTCTGTTGAAGTCCCCTCCGAAGTTGTCACAAGTACCTTTAACCGCGTGCTTCGCGGTCTTCAAGAAAACGTTGAACTCAAAGGCTTTCGCAAGGGCAAGGTTCCCTTAGATCTTTTGCGAACCCAGTATCAAGCTGATGCAAACAAACATGTTATTCAAGAGCTCGTACAAAGTAGCCTACCTCAAGCACTCAAAGATAACGGATTGAAGCCTGCTGAAAATCCAAAAATCGAACCAGGCACTTTGCTTGATGGATTTCCTTTTAAATTTTCTGCGACTTTTGAAAATATTCCAAAAATTGAATTAAAAAATTATCTCGGTTTTAAAATCAAACCCGAAGCTGTTGAAGTCAAAGAGGAAGAAGTTAAAGATCAACTCGATCGCTTGCACGCTTCTCTTGGACACTTTCATGATCATGATGGCGATATCTTTGAAGGAAAAATTGCAGGAGAATTTGAATTTTTCACAGCAGATAGCCCTGAGAAACTTGCTGAAAGTAAAGGCGAAAAACTTATTCACGAAATGGGCGTAGGCCCCTTGGTAGAATCCATTGAAGAAAAAATTCGTGGAATTAAAAAAGGCGAGTCTCGTGAGTTTTCAAACGAAGTGCCCACATCAGAAGATGGCAAAGAGAAAAAAACTTTTTACTACAAAGTCACTTTACATGGTCTTAAAACAAAGCACCTTCCCCCTTTAGATGACGAAAGTGCAAAAAGATTTGGCAATTTTAAAAATTTAAATGAACTTAGCGAAAAAATAACAGAAGAATTAAAGGCTCAAAAACAACAAGTTCAGAACGATACTCACCGCCAAAATCTTGTCGAATTCTTAATTAAAGAACACGAAATTAAAGTTCCAGAATCCATGAAAGCTCGTTGGATGCAAACCATCGTTTATAACTATGCGACAGAACTTGGAAAAATGGGCTTTAGCAAAGAAGACATCGAAGTGAAGCTAAAAGAGCAAAGCGACAGCATTTTGACGGCTGCTGAGTCTCAAGCAAAAACTTCACTTATTCTTGATGCAATTGGAGAGAAGGAAAATATTCAAGCCAGCGAAGAAGATTTCCGAAAGGAAGTTGTAAGGATGGCAGTTGAGCAAAGACGCAACCCGAAAGAAATTTTCGAAGAAATCCAAAACCGAGGAATGGTCGGTGCGGTTGTCGAAAAAATCCAAGAGGTTAAGACTCTCGACTGGCTCCTGGGAAAGGCTGTTGAGGCTTGATGAAATTTGAAGATATTGTTGCAAATATTCCCTATGTTGTAGAGCAAACGCCCCGCGGGGAGCGTACTTATGATATTTACTCCCGTCTTTTAAAAGACAGAATTGTCTTTTTAGGGACGCAGGTGAATGATCATGTTGCGAACGCAATCATTGCTCAAATGCTTTTTTTG
>JBILWH010000077.1:0-5863 GCA_044370015.1 Bdellovibrionota bacterium
CTTTTAATCACAGGCGAAGAAGGCGTAGGCAAAGAACTCATCATCAAAAGAATCCACACACTTTCAAATCACTCAACCTTAGAGCTCAAAGTTGTTGATTGTACGGAGACAGAGCTTTCCGTTACTCAACACATTGAGACTCACGTTGAAGGAATCCTTGTTTTAAGAAACTTCGATAAACTTCAAGTAGAGCATGAAGAATTCATCTTGAATTACATCACTACTGAAGAAAACATTACGTCTACAAGAAAGTTTGTGCTCGAAGTTCAAAACATCGCAGAAGACCGTGAGTTGCCTTACGAAAAGATTGGATCAGGAGTTATCGAAGTCCCTCCTCTTCGTATGCGAAAAGAAGATATTGAAATTCTCGTGAGCCACTTTGTTCATAAATTCAATATCGAAAAAAATCGCAAAGTCAGCGGAGTTTCACGTCGTGCTCTAAGAGGCCTTGCTGGTTATGAATGGCCTGGTAACGTCAGAGAATTGGAACAAGTTATTGAGCGTGCCATGCTTATGAAGAGCACCGGAATGATTGATGTTTGTGATTTTCCTGAGAAATATATTCAAAAAATACTTTCTGAAATTGAATACGAAGATATTTTAAGGGGCCCCAACAAAAGATTGGCAGTTCCGCAAAACAATCTCAGAAAAGAAGCATGTTACGATCAAAAACACGGGGGGGATTTTAGAATGAGTAATAACTCTTTTTTCAAAGGTCAAATCGACCAAGCTGTGGGACACACTTGTCATGGAGGCTGTCAGCACGAGCAAGAATCTTCTTTCGTTACCAAGGAGGGTGGTACGGGTATGCAAAAAATGGAAGAGTTTTTAGATATGATTCAAGGCACGTTTAAGTGCACAGATGAAGGTGTCGATTTCAATACGATCGTTGATCGTTTTGAAAACATCTTGATCCTTGCTGCTTTGGCACGCACTGGATGGAACCGTAACCGTGCTGCTGCGTTGTTAAAACTCAATCGCACAACATTGGTTGAAAAGTTGAAGAAAAAACAACTTAGCCAACCTGGTGTGAGCACAACTCCGACAGCAACTGTGACAAGCACAACAACTGTTGGTTTCTAAGTTTTAGCTCAAAATAATTAAAAACCCCCATCTGCTTTCAAAAGCAGGTGGGGGTTTTTCTTTTTTAAATTATTTAATGAAATCTAAAAAAACTTACCCTCTTCAATTTGAGTCGATCCATCTGGAAGCTGATAAATCTTTGTAAATCTATTGAGCTTTAAATGAATCACCAAGATGGCATCTAATGAGGCAGGTCTTCGAATAGAATATTCATAAAGAATTCGCTTAATAGCGATGGGATAAAAATCCGCCTCGGTCATTCCCTCCACCACATTATGATCGAAAAGCTCTCCTTCAATAAATAAAACCGCGCTGAGCTCCACCTTTTCTCTAAGGCGAGTCAGAGCAAAATCAGCTTTTGCAAAAGAAGATTTAACGGCTCCAAAAACGTTTTGACTGGACTGAACACGTTTTACCTCGCGATAGGCGACAACCTTTTTTGTAAGAGAATCCGTTAAACGCAAGTCCATACTTTTTGTGGCGTTCTTATCAGTGGGAAGGCTAAAAAAACCGCGTCCTGGTTCAAATGAAACCGTCACATTCATTGTCTTCAAAATTGAAAGTGCATAAAAGCCTTCATACAAACGATGACTCAATTCAATAGAGCGGCTGGAGGCGATAAAATTAATCCAAGACGCATAATTTTCAACTTTCTGAACACGATGATAAATCTCTAAGTTACTCAACAAGGCTTCTGTCCAGTGATATTTCACAGGATCACTCACCTTGTGCAAAATTTCTTGATATTTTTCTCCAAAAGGCGAGTTTTCAATAACATTTCGAACGGGTTTGATATAAAGAAAATCATCGCGATGGGCATCATTTCGTCTAGCGTATAAATAACGATCAAACTCGTTAACAGATCCAATTCCAACTTTTGAATTGTAAACTTCTGCAATTTTTAAGGTCAGTAAATTTTTACAGCCTTCAGCAAAAGCAGATGAAAGAAGCAGCGAAAAAGCCGCTCCAGCAAAAAACCCTCTTAAAACCCTCTTTAACCTCATCTGCATGGGTTTAAAACATGATCAATGCACCTGTTCAACAAACAAGGTCTTACATTTGTCTTTCATATTGCAAAGATTCAAGAGCTATTTTAGTTCTACTTTATGGAAGTTCAGGATTTTAACCAATACCTTTCCTTCGACGATATTCTCTTAAAGCCCGGCCATTCGAGCGTTCTCCCTCACGAAGTTGATCACGCCTCTCAACTAGGCCCCTTCAAGCTAAGTGTGCCCATTCTTTCAGCTGCTATGGATACGGTGACCGAAGCAGAAATGGCTATCGCCCTTAGCCTTCGAGGAGCCTTGGGAGTCATTCATAAAAATCTCTCCATCGAAGACCAAGTTAATGAAGTTAAAAAAGTAAAAAACTTTCAACACGCGATCATCCGCTCTCCTCTTACAGTTAGAGCCGATGATGATCTTGCGGCTGTTCGAGAAATTGTCAAAAAAACAAAAATCTCTGGATTCCCCGTGCTCGATCAAAACAAAAAACTTGTCGGAATTTTAACGGAAAGAGATTTTCGCTACGCTCCTACAAAATTAAAAAAAGTAAAAGATGTGATGACGAGTAAAGTTTTTTCTCTTCCAGAGGGAAGCTCAAAAGAAGAGGCCCTCGAGTTTTTTAGAAAATACAAAGTCGAAAAGCTCCCACTTGTTGATAAACAAGGAAAGCTCACGGGCCTCATCACTTCATCTGACTGGCGAAAAACAGAATCTTTCCCTCTGGCGCAAAGAGATTCAAAAGGCTCGCTCACTGTTGCCGCTGCGATTGGCGCAGGTGAAGAGGGCATGGAACGCGCAAAAGCTCTCTTTGAAGCGGGAGCAGATTGCCTTGTGCTCGACTCCGCTCATGGACATAGCGAGGGGATTCTTCATTCTGTAAAGAAAATAAAAAAAACTATGGACGTTGCGCTCATAGCTGGAAACGTTGGAACAGCTGAAGGCGCTGAGGCCCTGATCAAAGCAGGCGCTGATATTATTAAAATTGGAATTGGTCCTGGATCTATTTGCACAACACGTGTTGTAAGTGGAGTGGGAGTTCCACAATTTACAGCCGTCTTTGATATCTGTTCTAAAAATCGCAAAAAATATCCCAAAGTAGGCTTTATTGCAGACGGAGGAATTCGCTACTCGGGAGATGTTGTGAAAGCTCTTGCTGCTGGTGCTCACGCGGTAATGCTGGGTTCTTTATTTGCGGGAACAGCAGAAAGCCCCGGCGATCAAATTCTCTATCGTGGAAGAGCTTACAAGCTTTATCGAGGAATGGGCTCCATTCCCGCTATGAAAAAAGGATCAAAAGATCGCTACGGCCAAGCGGGAGTAGATGCTTCAAAGCTTGTCCCAGAGGGAGTTGAGGCACGCGTTGCTTTTAAAGGCAGCGTGCATGATGTGCTTTTTCAACTCTTAGGCGGATTGCGTGCAGGTATGGGCTACGTGGGCGCTGCAAATTTGAATGAACTCGTCACAAAAGCTCGTTTCGTGCGTATCACAAATAGCGGATTAAGAGAAAGCCACGTGCATGATGTGCAGATCACAGCAGAAGCCCCTAACTATAGTGCGCATCGCGAAGGAGATAGCCAATGATCGGCATTGTTGATTTTGGATCTCAGTACACGCGCTTGATTCAGAAATGTGTTCGAAGCCTGGGCGTACGAGCTCAAGTTTTTCCATCCAATGTGAGCAAAGAAGAATTAGAAAAAGCAAAGCTTCAGGGAATTATTTTCTCTGGATCACCTGCAAGTGTGGGTGAAATTACTTTTGACGAAAAAATTTTTGAAATCAAAATCAACAAACTTGCGATTTGTTTTGGCTATCAAGTTGTCGCCAAAAAATTTGGTGGCAAGGTTGAAGAACAAACAGCACGCGAATACGGTCGCGCGGTTGTTTCGAGAAATTCAGAGTCATTTAACGATCTTCTTTTTGAGGGCTTTCCTCAAGAAAGTATCGCATGGATGAGCCATGGGGATTCGGTCACAGGGCTCCCCTCAGAGGCTCAACTTCTTTTAACGTCTGAGGGAAGGCCCGCTGCTTTTTGTTTAAGAACATCACAGCTTTGGGCTTTGCAATTTCATCCTGAAGTCACTCACTCCCAAGAGGGAATCCGACTTTTTGAAAATTTCCTTTTTAAAATTTGTAAAATTGAGCGCACTCTTGAAGCGCATCTTTTTGATGACCTTTACGAAAAGCTTGAAAAGCAACTTGTAGGAATAAAAGAGGTCACCTGCGCCGTTTCAGGTGGCGTTGATTCTACTGTGCTTGCGGTACTTTTATCTAAGTTTGTTAAAGTTCGTGCGCTTTTTGTGAATCATGGGTTTTTAAGACACTACGATCAAAGCGACCTAGAGGAAATCATCAAAAAATATCCCAATATTGATTTTCAAGTGATTGATGCTCGAGAAATTTTCTGGAAAGAATTGCGGGGAGTTTCTGATCCCGAAGAAAAAAGAAAAATCATTGGGAAACTTTTCATTGAGGTTTTCGAAAAAAATTTACCTCATGAAAACTTCATGCTCGCACAAGGAACAATTTACTCTGACGTGATTGAGAGTGCAGACAATCCCCATGCTCCGACTCAAAAAATCAAAAGTCATCACAATGTGGGCGGCCTGCCTGCTGGAATAAAAGTAAAACTTCTTGAGCCCTTGAGAGATCTTTTCAAAGATGAGGTTCGCGTTTTAGGAAAAAGCCTTGGAATTCAAGCAGACTTTTTAGATCGTCATCCTTTTCCGGGCCCCGGACTTGCCATTCGAGTGCTTGGCCCGCTTGAAGAAAATTGGGTAGAAATTGCTCGCAAGGCTGATTCAATATTTATCGGAGAATTAAAACGAAGAAATCTCTATTCAAAGGTTTGGCAGGCGGCTGCCGTTTTACTCCCTATTTCCACTGTAGGAGTGATGGGAGACGGACGCACCTACGAGCGAGTTCTCGCACTTCGCGCTGTTACCTCTAAAGAAGCAATGACCGCTGAGGCAACTGAACTCCCGTGGTCAGATCTTAAAGAGATAGCTTCGCTCATCGTCAACGAAGTCCGCGGCATCAACCGCGTTGTCTTCGACCTCACTTCCAAACCCCCCGCAACGATTGAATGGGAGTAGGAAGTTTTTAAGTTTAATACTTCAATACTTTATTTGCCACTAAACAAAGGCCGCAAGTAAAAACAATAAACCCTAAACCACTGGGTTGATATAGATTAGATAAGGGAAACAAAAAAACTGCGAAGAAAAAAATTAATCCTTGGGGATTTTTTTTTCTTAAAACATTTTTAATAGAAATATTAAATAAATGAATTGAAAAAAAAATCTGCCACAGAAAAAAGAGTAGACCGAATAAAATTCCATAGTCATAAAAAACATATAGGACTGTAGATTCTTCACCTTCTTCTGTTCTAGCTCTTATTAAATCCTTTTCACTGAGTCGATATTGAGCAGCATTAGTTTTATATCCCAATCCACGTCCAAAAAGACCAATGTCTTGAACAACTTGAGGTAACTCATACAAGCGTAGTCTATATAGAAAAGCATTAAAAAGACCACCACTACCACTACCATCTGCTAAAAGACCTCTACTTCCCTCTCGTTCATTAACAATCTCAATCCTTTCGGAGGTAAGGTCATATGCTAGTCTAAAATCACTATTTTGAAATAATAGACCGCCAATCACTGAGCAAAAAATGAGTGAAACAAAGATTAAATTTAAATTAAATATTAATTTTTTGAAAAGTAGGCTTGTTAAAAAAAAACCAAAAACTAAAATAAAAATATTGATCACAATTCCCCTCT
>JBILWH010000078.1:0-5794 GCA_044370015.1 Bdellovibrionota bacterium
GACGTAGGTTAAGTCAAAAATAAAAGTCATTGAAATCCTAGGATTTAAGCCTGCTTTTTATGTAGAAGATAATGTTTTTGAGTACAGGAACTTGTTCGTAAATAAATTCACCCATATCAAAATAATCACGGTGGTAAATACATTTTCTACTTCCTGTAGAATAGATAATGTGGGAGTTTCCGGAAACAGCAATATTATTACCGGAGTTCAGACCCTTTGCTCTAAGGTGCATGACCCAGAATAAAACTTCTTCGTTTCCGCTGATTAATTGTTTTTCAAAATCAAAGCGGATGTATTCAACATTTTTGTAGAGATTGCTATAGTATTTTTTAACTGCGTCTGAGCCTTGAATTTCGTGAAGTGGGTCACGAAAAGTAACTTTAACATCATAAAAATCATCAACGAGATTCATTGATTGAGCATTGAGCTTTGAAAAAAATTCTTTTGAGCTAATTTTTGGAGTTGCCATAATGAGATTTTGACTCAAAAAAAGCAAAAAAACGATCGATATAATTTTTTTCATGAATTCATTATGTCCTTTGTTCCTCGAGTTTTCAAAGTTCGCTCAACCATTTTAAGAAAGACTGACTCTAGTTTTTGTTGCACCCTGGCTCCTTCAATCGTGCCAAGAGCAAGAGCAATCGCTTCAAACGTGGCAAGTCCCGAAAACTTTGGCTCACGTCTTAGTTTGTATTGAGACTCACTTCCCTTAAGAACTTTTACATGAGGAATGTTTTCTAAAAGCTTTTCTCTTTTAGCAACTTTTGAAGCTTGTCGCCAACTTCCGTCGGGAACAATCAAGGTGATAGGGCGTGGAATCTTTGCAAGGTATTCTTCGGTTAAAACCTCCGCTTTTTCCGAGGGATAAAGCAAAAGTGGATTTTTTGCGCTACTTAAAATTTTTTCAAGGGGAACATCTTGGTTAATCATTCCTCTCAGGTGAATCTCACATTGTGGTAAGCAGAGCCTTGCCAGTCTTGCTGTGTTTGTTGTTAAGAAACGTTCTCGGTGATGCATAATGACATGAATTGAGCTTTGTATTGATTGCAAATCACTGAGGCATTCTTGAGCTTCCGAGCAAAGGCAATAATTAAAAAGCATTTGGCAGCTTTGGCAGCGATTATGAGGTTTGTATTGCCGAGTCATTTTTTTGAGAGAGTTCTTAATTTTTTCATGACTAAGGGAATTTGAGTGAGGAGATCGCTTGCCATAAGTCCTAGATAGTCTTTTTTGAGGATCCACTCATCAGCAATCTTTCCATGCAGGCTTGCGGATAGGCAGGCCGCATTTAATGGACTAAGTCCTTGGGCGATAAAACCAGCAATCATACCTGTTAAAACATCTCCTGTGCCCGCTTTTGCAAGGGCTTTGTTACCTGTTTGAATTTGGAAGACCGTATTTTTTGAGGCAATAAGTGTTTTTTTTCCCTTTAGAAGAACGAGACATCCAAATTTTTTTTGAGCAGCTAAAATAGAATCTTCTCTATTTTGATGAATTTTTTTTGATGATTTTTTGAGTAAGCGAGCAAGTTCTTCCTCGTGAGGTGTCATTATCCAAGATTCTGGAATGATAACGTTCTTTAAATTCGAAAGAATATTGAGAGCGTCGGCATCTACAACGACGAAGGGAAATTTTGATTGAAGAAGTGTTTTTAAAAACTTTTGAGCCTCCAAGGAATTACCTAATCCAGGACCAATCGCAATTGAGTTAAAACGAGAAAGAGTGTTTTTAAGTTCTTTTTTTTTAAGAATTATAAAATCAGGAAAGTTTTTTGAAAAAAAAGACTCGGATGTTTGAAGAAGGTAAACATAACCCGATCCTACGCGGGCTGCAGCCGTGGCAGATAGAAGACCTGCTCCAGGCATGGAGGCCGAGCCGGCTATGATAAGAGTTTTTCCTCCATTTTTTTTATGCGCATCTTCTTTTCTTTTAGGAAGAAGCTTTACTACGTCTTTGAGAAGAATTTTTTTCATTTTAGAGATAGTCGTATCTGATTTCATTTTGAGTGTCGCTTGAGGTAATCACTTCGAAGTGAATTCTTCCAACCTCTCGGCCATCGTTTGTTTGAACAGAAACTCGCCAATCGCCTTCCTCATAGTTTGCTTTTGCGATGTAGCCTCGATAGCCTTCCTCGCGGCCGCCGACGATATTTAAAGAGACAGCATCTCTGGGTTCCCAGCCAAGTTTAGGGTTTTTAAAAAACCAGCGAACAATGAGTTGATCTTGAAAACGGGTTGGTGAAAAAATCTGAACAAAACAATAAATTCGATCCCCGGGACGAGCATAAAAGCTTTGATCTCCGCTCTGCCAAAAAAGCCATTTCGATCGAGTCATGCCTAGTTTGTATTGTGCTCCTTCTTTTGTGACAGAGTGATAAATACCAATGCTTTTCATGGAAAGGGGAACGGGAGGGAGGACTTTAAAAAAATAAAGCAGACAATAAAGAATCATTACAAAAATAAAAGGCGCTCGAACATCTTTAAAAAGATTTCGCTGAGAAATCCTTGTTTTTAGAAACTTTATGAAAAAGTGATGAATAAAAAAAGCAACAAGACAAGAGAATAGAAAAACCCAGAGGCCTAGAGTGTTTGCCAAAATAGGAACAAGAATATTCATGTAAGAAATGAGACAGAGTCCAAAGAGAGCGTTTCTTAAGAAATTCTTTGAGATTTGAGGTGGTCTTACTTCGTTTAAAAATAAAAGAAGAGCAAGAAGAGCTAGAAAGAAAAGAGAGCTTACTAAAGAGCCACTTTTAAAGTAAAAAATTGTGTAAACATTTAGAAGGGTTCCCAGCATGAAGTGCAGTATTCCCTCACGATATTTCCATATTCCTTGAAGAAAAAAGGGTATTTGACCTACTTTTTCTTCACAAAAAAGATCCCAAGCAATAATAAGTGCGGAAAGACTCAGGTAGATTGCTTGATGAATGAGCATGAGGGGATCGTCAATTCGGTGCAGGAGAAAGGCATCGAATGTAAATCCAGCGATAAAAAAAGCAAGAGGCTCCCATTTTTTATGCTTGTGGAGAAAAGTCTTCATGTTTTCAAACATGAATTTATTTTAAAACAAGTCGACGCTTGAATGAATAAGCACGAGGTTAGTTTCTGTTTCTTTAAAAATAGAAAAATCGTTATCTGTAACAATTGCCAGTGTGCGAGCGTCAACTTTTGCAAGCCCTTCAATTTTTTCTAGTTGAGTAAGACCCATGGCCGCCAGATTTATGACGAATTCTTTTTCGGCAACAGGACCTTTGTTGAGGTTAATTTTATAAATTTTATGAATAGATTTATCTCCAGTTTTGGAGTTTTGCTCAACAACTAGAAATTTTTTATTTCCAAGTGCAACAGCATCCCCAATCTTATCGGCTTCTAGAGAATCAAGAACGTAAGTGAATTCATTTGTAACTTTTTTTTCTTGAGTATCAAATTCAATAATAGGAATTTGTTTTTTAGTTTTTTCATTTTCAAGACTTTTCTTTAAAGGACTTTGCAAAAACGCATAAATTCTTTTTTGATCGTAAGCGACAGCTTCAAAGCCCCTGTTGAGTTGGCGGTCGCGCAATGAAGAAGGAAGAACTTCTTTACCAAAAAATTTATTTTTTTCGTTAGAATCAACAGGGACGAATCGATCAATCAGCATATGGGTTGACGAAAAATGAAGGATTGAGGGGCGATATTCTTCGACCATCCAAAGATTTTTTCGCTCATCTTTTGTAAGGCCCTCAAGATCGAGGCCAGTTGGATCAATCGTGACTTCTTTGCCTTTTGAATCCAGGGGTACCTCATCTGCATCGGGTCTTTTGCTCCTAGGGTCAAGGTTGGGAAGGCCCGTGATAAACTTCCCATTTTTATTAAGGAGGGGAATTTGCTCGAGCACTTTGAGGCTCTTCTTTTGTGTATTGAGCTCAAGTTTCACAAGCAAAGGTGCGAATTGAGGGACAGCAAAGCGGCGAGCAGGGTGGGTGTCTTTTTTCTCGATGTCGCCATTGGGTCCGCGATCAGTGTGACTTGTAAAAATAAGTTTGTTTTTGTTTGCACTCGTTGACTCAAAATGAAGCCCGGAGAGGCCGCCTAAGCGAAGGGTTCCGTCTCCTCCAAAAAGAAGAGGAGCAGGATCTAGTTTAAAAATTTCATAAGAAAATTTTGCAGACTTTAAGGAGTTGTTTATGTTGTTTTGAAAGACTTTTTTTGAAGAACAAGCGTATAAGAATATGAAGCTCAATAGAAAATAATTTTTCACGACTTTACGTATAGACTTAAATTCTTTTTGACACAATTAACTGACCCGTTAAGTTGAATTTGTGAAAAATAGGATATTTTTTTGGCTTATTTTTTTTGTGAATATAAATATTCTTTTTGCAAGATTTTCATCTTCAAATGATTCACTTTACAGTGAGTTGCATTGGAGTCTTTGTGGGAATTCTTCGAGAGAGATTATTCGTAAGTTAGATATTGAGCCCGAAAGTAATAAGGAGAGGGTTGTTACTTTTTACGATCTCAAAAAAAACGATGGAAGTTTTGAGTTTTTTAATCAAGGGGTTGTCCTGCGCTTACGGGTAGATGCGGACAGTGAGGCTTCCACAACAATTAAGATTAAAGTGAATGGTTTAAATGATTTTATAGATCAAAATACCCTAGCAGAAGATGAGAAGTATAAGTGCGAAGAAGATCGCTATGTAGACAGGAAAAGCTATTTTTGTTCTTTAAGTCGACATTTTCGTTTTCCAAGCAGAACACTTTTTTCTGAAAATCAAAAAGCTTTTTTAAATAAAAAATATCTTCGCGAACTTCAGTTCGAAAAACTATCTTCATTTGGTCCTGTTTTAAATAATGTTTGGGTGTTTTCTCGTTCTACAGGCTTTGTTTTAGAAGAGATGAGGTTGCCTGATGCGACTTCTTTTTATGAGCTATCTAAACGTGTTCCTTTTGATGAGGCTGAAAAAAAGTATCGTGAGTACTCAGATTTTCTTCAAAAAAAGAATGTTCATCTTTGTGAGATTCAGGAAAGTAAAACGTTAAAAGTTCTAAACTTTTTTAAAAATATTTTTTAGTTTAAAGGACTCTATAGTTTGATGAGCTTTTTATTTCATCTGCTTGAACCGTTGCATCGAATTTGTATGATTTTCCGTCAGCTGTCTTAACGTAAAAATCATATAAGCCTGGTTCAAGAACTCTGTAAAACTCCCCATTGTTAAATTGATATGTGCCGAATTCTTTGTTGGCTTTTGAAATTGTTACAGATCCTGTCATGTGGGGATTTTCTTTAAAATAAAAACCTGTTCCCTGGTGTATGTTTTTAATAAATTGAATGAGAGCCGTTTTGTTGTCTTGGTAATATTTAGGGATCTTGCTGTAGTCAGGCCATTTCATGTCTGAGAGTTCAACGGTGAATTGTAAATCATGGTAGTAATACTCACTCCAATCTTGCATTCCCCCGTCTACTTCGTACCAAGCAAAGCCATTGGTAATTCCTTGAGGAAATTCTCTAGATTGAAAGATATAGGGAACAAGTTGCGCATAGCTGAGGCTTAACACCTTTATAAGGTACTCAAAGGGGTGGGCTTCATCTGTTGTGTCCCATGGATAATTAACAACTTCTGAACCTCCGTGAAAGTTTGCGCTTAAAGAAAAGTTTCTTTCTGCCTGAAATTTCATAATAGCGGCTGTTTCAATTTGCCGACCTTCAGAAGTGTTTTGGGGATCAGATGTGAAATCTGGAAAATCTCTGTTGAGGTCTGCATTGTTTGCGTTGAATCTTCGGCGAAGTTCTGATCCGTCGGGGTTCATGGAGGGCA
>JBILWH010000079.1:0-5774 GCA_044370015.1 Bdellovibrionota bacterium
ACGAGGCTGGAATTCTCCAAGATCTTGAAAAAATTAATTCGACCTTTGAAACAACTTTTTTTGACAATCACTTAAAAGAAAGTATCGACTTTGATTTTGTCACAGAAAAATACTTTAATGGAGGCGCTAAAAAAAACTACGGAATAGAAAATGCTCTTGAAACCAAGTGGAACTCTAAAGTAAAAACTCGAACAACTTACACATGGACAGATTCCCAATCTTTAAGGGTTGCCGAACACAAAGCCTCTCTGAGCCTTAGATGTGATCTTTCACCCAAATTAACAATGACCCACGAAGCTCTATTCAACGGACGAAAAAAAGATATAGATGCCGTAACCTTTGAGGAAAAGCTCATGAAGCCTTATTGGCTTTTGAATTCCTACTTTGAATACAAAATAAAAGAAAATCTTCTTGCGAGATTTCACATAGACAATATCCTTGATACTGAGTACGAGGAAATTGATGGATTTGGAAGCCCAGGAAGGTACACAAAACTTTCACTCAGATACACGTTCTAAATTTAAAAGTTTTTTTACACTTTCTCTTTTCATTCACTTTCTTGGACTATCTTTTTTCTTTTTTTATAAGAATCCCTCCTCTCAACTTTTAGAAAAAAAAATCATCATTCATTTGAGCGGTAGACAGAAAACTCAAAAACTCAAGCAAGCAGACCTTTCGAACCATACAAAGTCCGCTCACACAAAATCAGCAACCCTTTCACCTCCTACGGGCTTTTCTCAATCAAGCGACAGCGCCTTAGCCTCGACTTCGAGTTTTGAAACAGACTACCCACGTCTTTCAAGAATTTTTAAAGAGCAAGGTGAAGTTATTTTTAAAATAAATAAATCCAATTCTAAAACCGCTATTGATTTTAAAATGATTAAATCATCAAACTTTAAAAGACTCGATCACGCAGCTGAAGAAGCTCTTGAAACAAACAAAACGCAAATACTTGCCATGGTCCAAGATCAAAATATAGAGCACATTCGCTTTGAATTTAAACTCAATCCCAAAGAACTATAATTTTCTAAAAATTTTTATAAAAATAATTTATTTCTTCACAAACAAGTAGTGAGAAACACCCCACTCCTGGCCTTTTTTGTAACCAAAAAGCTCGGCACAAGACAAAAAGAATATCCGCCATCGCTGAAACCATCGACTTGACTCTTTCTCGCCATAAGTTTTTTTGAAAATTTCCATCACCTGAGGTTTTTTTTGATCTAAATTCTTTAGCCAATCCTCGGAAGTTTTTGAATAGTGAGTTCCATTCCAAAGCCATTGCTTTGAAAGTTTCATGTCTTTTTGAAAATAACTCAAAAGGCTGTGGCTCGGCATTTGACCGCCCGTAAAAAAATACTTACCCATCCAATTATCTTCCCCCTCGGTTTCAAAAAGATAGGGAGAGCTTTTGTGAGTAAAAATATGAACAAAAAGCTTTCCCTCGGGCTTCAACCAAGTTGAAATTCGATGGAGTAATAACTCGTAATTCCTTAAATGCTCAAACATTTCAACGCTTGCGACTCGATCAAAAAGCCCAAATTCTTCTGCTAAATTCTCAACATTTTCAATATTTCGCGTGAGCACTTGAACATTTTTTAGACCTTCACTTTCACAGCGCTCTTGAATATAAAGCCTTTGAGGCTGAGAATTAGACAAAGCCACAATTTTTGAGTTTGGATATTTTCGCGCCATCGCCAAAGTCAAAGAACCCCAGCCGCACCCGAGCTCCAAAATACTCATTCCGTCTTTGATTTCAATCCGGTGAACGGTCTCTTGAAGAGCAATATCTTCGGCTTTATCCAAAGTTGTATCTGGATCAGAGTAATAAGCGGAACTGTATTTTTTATTTTTACCTAAAACTAAATGAAAAAACTCAGAGGGTAGCTCGTAATGCTGCTCGTTAGCCTTATGAGCCTCTGGAGCAAGAGGAGATTTCTTTAATTCTTCGACGTATTCAAGAACCTTTTCATTCAAAAGCATTTCATCTTTGAGGTTAATGCTCTTTAAACGATCTCGGCACAACTTACGAATGCCCATGCGTATTGCAAAATCAGGAACAAGACCTCGCTCCATCGCCTCAATCACAAGATTATACATTTTAAAATTCCTCCTTGAATAAAGGTTTTGTTAAAGAAATCTGTGCGCAACCGATACTCTTTTCTCTAAAACCACCTTCACAATAAGCAAAATAAAATTGCCACATACGATAAAGCTCATCGGAGTACCCCAAAGAAAGCACCTCTGCCTTCTTTTCTTTCAACGAATCACTCCACGACCTCAACGTTTTTGCATAGTGGATTCCAATATCTTCCAAGTGATCTACTTTGAAATCTGTTTTCTTTTTAATCGCATCCGACATGGCATGTACCGATGGAATACCAGAACCAGGGAAAATATGGCGCTGAATAAAATCGACATTTTTACGAGCTTGATCATAGTACTGATCTCGAATGGTAATAGCTTGTAGTAACATTTGACCATGTGGCTTTAATCGTTGGCTGCACACTTCAAAATATGTTTCCAAGTGATCAAGACCTACAGCTTCAATCATTTCGATCGAAACAACTTTGTCAAAAGTACCTTCAAGCAAGCGGTAATCTTTCAAAAGTAAGGTAATTCTATCTTGAAGATGAGCATCGCGAATTCTTTTTTCAGCAAGCTCATATTGTTTTTGAGAAATTGTAGTGGTCGTAATACGACAACCGTAATTTTGAGCGGCATGAAGAGCAAATCCACCCCAGCCAGTTCCAATTTCAAGCACATGATCCGAAGGCTTCAAATTCAGCTTTCTACAAATGCGATCATTCTTTTCTGTTGAAGCCTCAAACATGGTGGAATCCTCTTTCAAAAAGACACCACTGCTGTACATAAGAGTAGGATCAAGGAACAGAGAAAAAAAATCATTTCCTAAATCGTAATGTGCGCGGATATTATCTTTAGATCCTGAAAGAGAATTTTTTTTAAGTCGGTGACTTATTTTAGCAAAAGGAGAAAGCAAGGCACCGGCTCCTGCATCAAGAGCATTGAGAATGTCTCTATTCAAAACAAAGATTCGAACTAAAGAAACAAGACTGTCACAATCCCAATCCGCTTCCATATAGCTTTCAGCCGCTCCGATAGAGCCCCCTAAAGCCATACGACTATAAGCTCTCAATCGATGAATTTTAATTTGAGCCTGATAACAAGCCGGAGCATTTCTATCCCCTAGCGCAAAAGATCCTTCTTCAGGATCTATAATCTCAACAAACGAATTTTTAATTCCAGAAAGTTTTTTTATCAAAAGATCTCGACACAATTTATCTGCAAAACCTGCTTGCAATAAATTTCTTACAGAGAGTCGAGGCCGAGTCACTTCACGAGCAGTTGTCATACTTAAACTCCTTGTTTTTAGGATGCGAATAAAAAGGGATCCCTTTTAATTTTAAAAAGAGTGCCTGAAAATAAATAGCCACAAAAGCTTTAAGGGTTAACAAGGGATAAGAGATAAGAGTCATAAATACATTCCAAGGATTTAGCTTTCGGCTCTTTAAAAGCATAGTCGCATCAAAGATTTTTTGGGAACCCTCAAAACCAAAATTTTCCATATGAACGCTTAAAAGCTGCCCTTTGTCATAACCCGTAAAATCTAAAGAAGGACAACTAAAAGACCAACTATATTTTTGCTCCATCGGCAAAAAGGGTGAGACGTGGAAATCTTTTTCAAATTTGAAATTTTGGATTTTTTCATGATCGTTGCATTTTAAAACATACGCATGTCGCTCATTCCAAGGAGTGTTTGTAATTTCAGCAACAATGGCCTGCAAAACCTCATCTTTGGAATAACAATAATAAAAACTCACAGGATTAAAACAAAAACCTAAATATCGAATTTGCGTTAAAAGACGAATGGCACCTTCTGGCCTAAAGCCTAAAATCTCAGCAACTTTTGAGCGAACACTCTCATCGAGTGAAAGACCAGGGTCTCCCAAATAATCAGATCTTCGAAAACTCAAGACCGCATTCTTTTTAGAAAATAAAAAAGGTATTCGAAATAAATCATCAATTTCCGCTAAGTCCAAATAAAACAAAGCGACATTGTAATTAAAAAAATGTTTTTTAGGAGAAAATCGACGGTGTCTCAACGTCCCTGTGTAAAGAGCACTTTTCAAAATTCACACCCAAGAGAAGAAGCTACCCTCAATCCGCTCTTCACCCCATCTTCATGAAAGCCAAAACCCCAGTAAGCTCCACAAAAATGAAGGCGATCTTTTCCACTCACTTTGTGCCATTCATTTTGAGCACTTACAGCTGCCTGAGTATAAATAGGATGATCATAGACAAAACGACCCAAAATTTTCTTAGAATCTATTTGCTCCGTCATATTCAACGAAACACAAAAAGTTTCAGGCGCCTGTAACCCCTGCAAAATATTCATATTGTAGGTCACAGCCACATTTGATTTTTCTTTTTGAGGAATCCAATAATTCCAAGCAGCCCAGGCCCGCTGTGATTTTGGCAGGACAGAAATATCTGTATGTAAAACCGTATCGTTTGCTTGATAGGCAAAACAAGACAAAACATTTCTCTCTTCCTCAAAAGGAGAATCAATCATCGCCAAGGTTTGGTCCGAGTGAGAAGCGAATACAACTTGATCAAAATCCTCTTCCCGTTGTTGCCCGTTTTCTAAAAAATAAAGTCTCACTCCCGCCTCTAAGCGTTTCACTTTTTTTACGGGATAATTGAGTCGAATTCGCTCCTTAAAGCTTTTTATTAAAGGCTCTATATATGAGTGAGAACCACCCTTTATAACTCGCCAAACGGGACGCTCATTGACACTGATCATTCCGTGATTTTTAAAAAATCGAATAAAATATCCCAATGGAAAATCTTCCATTTGCTTGGTAGAGGCCGACCAAATAGCCGCTCCCATAGGAACGATGTAATGATTTTTAAATTCTGCAGAGTATTTGTTTTGAAGCAAAAACTCCCCCAACGTTAAATTATCTGCAAGTGGATTTCCGACCAAAACTGTTGCTTCTTTATTGAATCTCAAAATATCGAAAACCATTTTGTAAAAACTGGGATTTATCAAATTTCTTCTTTGAGCAAAAAGACCATTCAAATCAGTTCCGTTGTACTCAAGGCCAGACGATTCAGCTTTGACGCTAAAACTCATTGATGATTCCTGAGAAGCAACCCCAATCTGATCCATGAGTTTTATAAAATTTGGATAAGTCCAATCATTAAAAACAATAAAACCTGTATCTATAAAATATTTTCCAGATTCTACTTCGACAGGAACCGTGTGAGTATGGCCACCGATATAATCACCTGCTTCAAAAACATGAACTTCATGTTTTTTTGAAAGCACAAAGGCTGCAGTAAGGCCCGAAACCCCCGATCCAACAACAGCAATTTTCATAAAAAAACCCTACCCAGGAAGATTTCCTTTATTTAATTCACGAGCCAAAATTATTCGCATCACTTCATTGGTACCTGCGCCAATCTCAATTAATTTTGCGTCACGCATATAACGCTCAACAGGATATTCCTTGGTGTAACCGTAGCCTCCCAACATTTGAATTCCATCAAGAGCAATTTTGGTTGCTCGATGAGCCGCAAAAAGTTTTGAGCTTGTTCCTAGAAGAAGTGCCTCACGAGAATCCAGCCCCTTTCGTTCAATCGCCGCAGCTGCTTCATACGTTAAGCTTCGGGCTGCAAGATATTCAGCTGTTGCATCGGCCAACATTTTTTGAATCATTTGAAAATCAATAAAAGGCATATCGAATTGTGTG
>JBILWH010000080.1:0-5758 GCA_044370015.1 Bdellovibrionota bacterium
TGAAGATTAAAGAAATTTCATATCGTCATGCAGAAGGTTATGCAGCGGGAGAACTCAAGCACGGTCCGATTGCGCTTATCGATTCTTCAACGTGTGCGATTGTTTTAAACCCTAAAGATGATGTGTCAGCAAAAACTTTGTCGAACTTGCAAGAGATTAAAGCTCGAAGTGGATGGATTATTGGCGTAGGAGTTGGAAAGCACGATGCGTTTCGTAAAGAGTGTAACGAGTACTTAGCTTTACCCGAGGCAGACTGGGCTTTATCACCAATGCTTTATGTTGTGCCCCTGCAGTTGATGGCGTACGGACTTGCAAAGCAATTGGGATGTGACATCGATAAACCTCGAAATTTAGCGAAGTCTGTGACGGTCGAGTAAATACAGGTATCAAAAATACTTAACGTCCAATCAACTTTCTTGAAATTTTCGTTACGAGATCTCTCGGAAGAAGGCGTGTGGCAAAAGCTGTTGCATTGTTTTTAAAGCCAGGAATGATAAAAGAAGGTTTCTTTTCAAGCGCGCTGAGAGCAGCTTCTACAACAAATGTGGGACTTTGAATTTCAAATTTTATTTTTCGAGGATCCATATGAGCCACTTCCCAAAAGTCGGTTTCGGTTGCTCCTGGGCAAAGGGCCATGACGTGAACACCTTCATCTTTTAATTCCTCAAAAAGCGCCTCTGAAAGATGAAGAACATAGGCTTTGGAAGCGGCATAAGCCGCCATAAAAGGAATGGGTTGAAAGGCCGCGCGTGAGGAGACATTGATGAGGGATCCTTTGTTTTCTTTGAGTTGTTCTAGGTAAAGACGCGATAATTTTGTAAGAGAGATAACATTAAGAACAAGCATCTTTTCTAATTCATGAACATTGTTTTTTGAAAAGTCACTTGTGACACCAAAACCTGCATTGTTGATAAGAGTTTCTATTTTATAATTCTTTGTCTTTTCAAAAAGCTTTTCTGCAGAGTCTAGTTTTGAGAGATCTTCCTGGATAACGATTGCTTCAATTGAATATTTAGATTGCAGGTGACTTGCTACTTTTTCTAAATCTTCTTTTGATCGTGCAACAAGAATTAGGTTCTTTCCTTTTTCAGCAAGGCCCTCAGCGAAAGCTTTTCCTATTCCTCGAGAGGCTCCCGTAATGAGAGAATATTTTTTCATTTAAGAAATTTTAGCATGCTTAAAAAAAACATGTCTTAATTTTTAATCAAAAAATAAAAGCCAATTAAAAACAATACAAAGGCATAAGCCAAGTAAGAAGTGGCCTTGGTTTTGCCCATAGCGATTTCAAAAGTTCCAGCTAAGAGGGGTGTGGTGCCTGAAAGGGCAATCAAAGATGTGAGGTTTCCAATTTTCACAGCTGAAATCCAAAAGGTTAGGGAAACATAAGTTCCTATGGTGCTTGCAATGAGAACAATAACTTTTTTCCGACGACTTAATTTTTTAAAGTCTGCAATGAGGCGTGTCTTAAGGATTGGTTGAAAAAGCAAAAATCCTAAAAAAGCTCCTAAAGCGCGCAATGCACACACGTTCATGACAGATTCATTTGGATTAATATTGAGTGCATAGCGAGTGGTCACATTTCCCAAGCCATCTAAGACAATTCCAAACAAAGCCATGAGAAGTCCTGGAATCTCCCAGTGTCCTTCTTTTCGAAACTTTTCAATGCTTAACGTAAAAACACAGGCTATGAAAAAGAAAATAGCAATCAGCTTTGAGTAACTCGGTTCTTCGTTAAATAAAAAAAAACTCCAAGTCGCAACAAACAAAGGCGAAAAGCTAAAAATCATGAGCGTTCTTGCAGAACCAAGTTTTGCAAAAGCCGTACAGAGAAAGTGATCGGCACAAAAAAGCCCAAGAGCTCCGCTTAAAAGAAAATAAGGAGCAATCGACCACACAGGAGATTCGCCTAGAACTACGGCGGTTAAAGCAAAACAAATAAAAGCAATGCAGAGTTTGAAGGAGTTGATCCACTTACCCGAGACTTCGCGTGAAAAATCAGTAAAGAGCGTGGCTGAGAAAGAAAATAATAGGTTGGCCCCAAAAGCTAGAAGGAACGGCACTCTGGAAACTTAGCTGAATTCAGGGGGGACTGTCTTTGAAAAAGAGAATTTCAAGTACTTTCTTTGCATCTTTGATCGATTTCTTGCTGGCATCAAAGTCACCAATAGGAGATAATAGCATCCGTGAAAAACCTAGGGTTTTTAGCTTTTGTAGCAATCCTAGGATTGGCTCATGCAACAGAATCTGGGTGCAAGAATACTCTCATTGTTAAGATTAAGGTAAACATGGCGGACGTCCATGAAATGCCTCAAAACGATTTCATCGATGCTCGAAATTGGCTTCTTTATCATGGACCTAGTATGCGCCTATCTGATCTTGGATCGGAGTTATTGCGCTTAAGCAAGATGGAAGAAACCTTCCTCAATCAACACGGAGGTATTCCTGGTGAGGTTTTTTTAGCAAAGTCACTTCAAGAGAAAAAAAATCCACAGCAAAGGTATCTCTTGCCTTTATCCATGACAGCCGCTGCTGAAATTATGAGATTTAGAACTCATCCTGGAAATATTTATTTGCATGCTCAAATGCGGCTCGAGCAAAGAAATATCCTTCCAGAAGAGGTTCAAACCCTTTTAAGAAAAAACGAAGTGTCTCTCTCAACTGTTGACTATGAGAATGAAAGTTATGGCAGACTTCGCTTAAGTGCGCGACTTTCTTCAGATCAAAACAGCCTTTTTTCAAATGTTGATACAGTTGCAATCATTGATTTACGAATTTTAAAACAAGGCAAAAGTCAGATCTATGTTCCGGAACTTCAGGTTGTGACGGTTTTTAAAGATAATTGGCCTCTTTTGCGGGAATCTATCAGGGATGATCTTCTTCCTGCTTTAGGGTTGAGCAACAACACTGGAAGAAAATTAGCAAATTTCTTGATCAGCCTCGATCACAAGCATCTTACGGCCTATGTCGAGCCTGAGCGTTATGCGTCTGACTACGAAAATCTAGTGGCCCTCTTGAAGTCTCCTGAAAAGGCTCAAAAAACGGCTGAATTTTACATAAAATTTGTTGAAAGTTATAATCCAGAAGGGGCGTCTATTTTGAGGTTTTATTTTCTCCCACCTCATTCATAAAAGACATTCGATTACAAGTCATAGGCCAGCAGAAAGTCCCTCATAATTTGCTTTTTCTATTTGATAAATAGCCCCTGTATTCACTATGTCCAAGGGTATATGAGAAGAGTTTTCTCCTTGGTGGTTTGGGCCGGTCTTCTTTCTTTTTTAACAAGCTGTTCAGAATCCAAAGTGGGGACTAAGTCGCGTCCTTTTGCGATGTACTTTATTCCCTCTGTGGATGCTCAAAAATTAACCTCTGTCAGTTCAGACATGGCAAAGTACGTCTCTAAATATGTGTCACAAAAACTCTACAATAAAGACGAAGGTTTTTACGTAAAGTCATCTGTTCCTACAAGTTACATTGCGGTTGTCGAAGCTTTTGGAACAAAAAAAGCAGATTTTGCTACTTTTTCAACTTTTGCTTACATCCTCACACGAGATATAAAAAAATATCCTATTGAAGCATTGGTGCTTACAAAAAGAGCCAATGGTGAAAAAACCTATAAAGGTCAAATCATTGCTCGCGCAGACAGTGGAATTAAATCTCTTGCTGATCTCAATGGAAAATCTTTTGCCTACACAGATGCTTCCTCAACTTCGGGGTATATCCTTCCTTCAAAAATTTTAAAAGATCAAGGTATTCACGTGAAGAATTCAGTCTTTGCTTTGAAGCACGATAACGTTGTGACCATGGTTTACCAAAAACAAGTCGATGCAGGAGCCACTTATTACTCCAGTCCCGAAACCGTAGAAGTTAACGGAAAGAAAACATCTAAAATTACAGATGCTCGTGCGCGAGTAAAAACACAATTCCCAGATGTAGAAGAAAAGGTAAAAGTTATTGGCTACACAGAAGAAATTCCAAATGAGCCTTGGGTGATTCGTTCGCAATTATTTGCGGATGCTCAAGAAAATGAAAAAGTTAAAGGCTATATTTTTGAGGCGCTTGCTGCATATGCAACAAGTCCAGAAGGAAAAAAGGCAATTGATGAGCTAGCAGGTGCTACGGGCATTGAGCGTGTGACGGATGCTGCTTACGATAAAATTCGAGAAGTCATTATGGCGAATAAAGACTTAAACCTCGAAGAGACCGTTAAAAAAGGAAAATAGGTCGCAGACAAATGTCGAATCTTTCAAAGCCTATATTAGAAGTAAAAAATCTTTCAAAAATTTATGACGACGGAAGACAAGCCCTCAATGATGTTTCTTTTAGTGTAAACAAGGGAGATTTCTTTGGGGTGATTGGTCTGAGTGGATCGGGTAAATCAACTCTTCTTCGTTGTATCAATCGCTTGATTGATCCCACCTCGGGGCAAATTCTTTTTAATGGTGTGGACATGGCTTCATTGCCGAAGAAAGACCTTTCTGAACAAAGACAAAAAATTGGAATGATTTTTCAACATTTCAATTTAATTTCGCGAAAATCTGTTTTGACAAACGTCTTATTGGGTAAGCTTGGAAAAGCTTCTCTCTTACAGGGCTTATTCGTGAAGTTCCCCCAAGAAGATATTGATCGTGCGATGTATTTGTTAAGCATTGTGGGGTTGAAAGATAAATGGAAGTATCGAGCAGGAGAGTTGAGTGGAGGCCAGCAGCAACGTGTTGCAATTGCTCGTTGTTTGATGCAAAATCCAGAAATCTTGCTGGCTGATGAACCAGTAGCAAGTCTTGATCCTGCCACTTCTCATGGAGTGATGGATCACTTTGAGCGAATCAATAAAGAAATGGGTATTACGATTTTGTGTAATCTTCATTTCTTGAGTCTTGTTCGAAGATACACTCCTCAAGTTGTCGCGCTTAAGGGCGGGCAAAAAGTTTTCTCCGGTTCTTCAAGTGGCATAGATGAAGCTTGGTTTAAGCGAATTTACGGCGAAGACGCAAAAGAGGTACAAATTCGATGATTGATGTTTTTCAAAAAAGATTTGAGGCTGAAAAACGTAAGGCCTTTGTTGCAACTTTTTTTGTAGATACGTTTTTAATTTTTTATTCGTTTTTTTTGGTTTATTTTTTGTTTCTTTCTTTTTCACATGAGGTTTCGTATGCAAGCCAAAACATAAGTGGATCACTCTTGGGGGCTCTCTTGCCCGTTTCAGCGGTTATTGCTTTTGTTTGGGGAAGATGGGGCCGAAGCCCAGGTGTTTCTCTCGTTTATCGAACCAATCGCTATCTCAAATCTGTTGTTCGTGATGAGGAAAAGCGACAGTGGTGGAAAAAACCCTATGCTGTTTTTTCGTTTATTATTTTAGTGGGAACATTTATTTTAGGCTTTCAAATTACCGACGTGAGTTTTCGCTCTCTTCTGAGCTCTGAAGGGATGGAGGGTGCAAAGAGAATTTTTACAGCACTTATTACTCCTAATTGGGCAATTATTGGTCTTGTTTTAACGGCGATGCTCGAGACGATTTTCATTGCTTTGATCGCTACAACCTTGGCTCTCCCTGGAGCTTTTGTCGCATCGTTCTTCTGTGCGCGAAACCTTGTCAGAACTTCACGCTCTGCAAGTTTCTTGTCTGTGATTTTACGAACACTTTTCAATTTCAGCCGATCAGTGGAGCCTGTGATTTGGGCGATTATTTTTTCCGTGTGGGTTGGAATTGGACCTTTTGCTGGAATGCTTGCCTTAATGCTTCACTCGGTGGCCTCTCTCG
>JBILWH010000081.1:0-5745 GCA_044370015.1 Bdellovibrionota bacterium
CTTCCGTAAGTATTATCTTAGGGTTGGGATGAAGAGCCTCGACACCCATTGTTCCAATCTTTATCTTACCTTCAATTTGATTGTTCAAAGCACCTGGAATTTCGGTCATTCCATAGCCTTCTATAATTAGAGGAACTTTAAACTCTCTGGTAAATACCTGGGCAATTTCTTTACTCACAGGAGCTCCATATATTTTTTTGAGTGAGTGATCAGAATGCCATTCATTTCGATTTCTCTTAACGAGAATGTTTCCAATGGCTGCAATGATATTGACTTGAGTGGCTTTTGTGTCACGTGCAAGTGACCAAAACTTAGAGGCAGAAAATTTTTGATTGATAATGAGTGTGGCTCCCGCCGCAAAAGAGCCCATCATAGAATAAAAAAGCGCATTGATATGAAAAAGTGGGAGAATGCAAAGCATTCGTTCGCTTGGCTGAAGATGCATCCTCTCAACAAAAGCTTCTCCTGCCATGATACTTGTTTTTTGGGAGTGCATGACTCCTTTGGGAAAACCTGTTGTGCCTGAAGTATAGAGGATGAGCCCAGTGTCCTCTGCTTTTCCAAGATTTTTTAGTTTGGAAGCTCTTAATTCAAAAAGTTTTTCTTCTATCAAAAGAATTGAAGAAGTGGTTTTTGTTTTAGAAATTTTTTCTATAAGTTCAGGACCAATAATAACAACAGCAGGTTCTGCATGATTTAAAAGATAAGTATACTCCTCGAGCGTAAGATCTGGGTTAAGAGGAATGTTGATGGCTCCGAGATCATTAATTGCAAAGTAGAGCGCGACATTAAGGTCGCTATTTGGCAAGATCGTAATCACACGAGAATTTCTTTTTATATTTTTTTCAGAAAGATAATGGCTAAGTCCCGCAACCCAAGAGTAAAAGTCTTTCCAAAGAATAGATCTTTTATTTTCAAAAAGAAGACATTCTTTTTCTGAGTTTTTTTTTGCCCGACTTTCCAGTAAAGATGAGAGCGTTCCGTTGTGTTGAGTATATAAATTTAGAACCTCTAAAGATTTCATTTTTTGTTTCTTACTATGCCTTTGACATCAGAATAAGAGCCTTTACTCTTTGTGTCCAAAGAGCTTTGGCTTTTTGCGCTTCTTTTGCTTTGAAAGAAGGAGTGTAAGTCGCCTCGACATCTTTTTGTTTTTTTAGATCTGGAAGGGTTGTGAGTTTTGCTCCGAGTGCGGCCATCATAGCGGCTCCTCGAGCAGTTGTTTCGGTATCTTTGGGACGCTCAAGGGTTTTTTGCAAGAGGGAGGCTTGATAGTTCATTAAGAGATTGTTCTGGGAGGCTCCACCGTCAACGCGAATAATTGAGGGTTTCTTTTTTTGTGAAAAACTTTCAAAAGTATCTGCCACGGAGTGTGCTATCCCTTCCAGACACGCTCTTGCAACATGAGCTTGCGTGCTTCCACGAGTAAGTCCTCCTATGAGGCCACGAGCTTCAGGAACCCAGTAGGGACTTCCTAGCCCCGAAAGTGCGGGGATAAAAAAAACACCTTCAGAACTTTTAACTTCATTTGCAAGAGCTTCAATTTTAGAAGAATGGTCAAAAAGTTTAAGCCCATCTCTGAGCCATTGAACAGCTGCTCCTGCAATAAAAACAGAGGTTTCAAGAGCGTAAAGACATTTTCCACCTTGTTTCCAAGCAACGGTTGAGAGAGCTCCTTTAGAGCAGACAATTTTTGGGCCAACATTTGTGAGCATGAAAGCCCCCGTGCCATAAGTTATTTTTGAATCTCCTGGATCAAAACATGATTGCCCAAAAAGAGCGGATTGTTGATCCCCAAGGATTCCGTGAATGGGAATTCCATCGGGAAGAAGTTTAAGGTTTTTTGTTTTTCCAAATTCAGCGTCGGAGTCTTTAATCTCTGGAAGTATGTGAGCGGGAATTTTTAGAGTTTTTAAAATAAAAGGGTCCCATGAAAGAGACTTTAGGTTCATTAGTAAGGTTCTCGAAGCGTTTGAAACATCGGTTGCGTGTGATGCGCCATGAGTGAGCTTCCAGAGAAGAAATGTATCGATATTTCCAAACGCGATGTTTTCGCTTGATGAATGTTCTTTTAAAGCAAGAGAAAGCTTGGTGCCTGAAAAGTAAGGGTCAAGAACAAGGCCTGTGAGTTTTTCAATTTTTTTTCCAGCTTTTGTTTTTTGAAGTTTATAGCAAAGTTCTGCTGAGCGACGATCTTGCCAGACAATTGCTTTGCCTAGTGGCTGAGATGTTTTCTTGTTCCACAAAACAAAGGTTTCTCTTTGATTAGTAATTCCAATGGAAGCAATTTTTTTGACAGAAAATTCAGGGTCTTTAATGTTTACAAGAGCTTCTTGCAGAGAACTTAAAACACTTTGCCAAATCTCCTCGGCATCGTGCTCAACAAAGCCAGGTTTAGGGAAGTATTGTTGAAAAGCTTTTTGTCCGACTCCGATTTTTTCAAAACGAGAATTGTAAATAATGACTCGGCTAGAAGTCGTCCCTTGATCAATGGACAAAATGTATTTCATGTCTTTTTTATCTCATAACCTCGCAAGGACTTTGTAAAGAGCGTCACAAATTTGAATTCTTACAAGAGAGGTGGCGCACTGATCAGAGCACAGGATACAATAAGAGAATGAAGTTTTGGCCAAAGGATGTTGCCTTTTTTTGGATGACTTTTGCACTGACTTTGTTAGGGCTTTTAACTTTGTATAGTGTGTCAAGTGTTCAGGGTATTGATCAATATAACGATTCTCTTTATTTTTTGCGGAAACAACTTTTTTTTGCCTGTATTGGTTTTGTCAGTATGTTGTTTTTGTCTCGTCTAAAACCTGAGTTTTTTTTAAAAAACTCTCCCTATTTAATTGCAGTAATTTTTTTATTTTTGTTGGCTATTATGATTCCTGGGCTTGGTTTTTCTACAAAAGGAGGAACTCGCTGGCTTAATTTGGGGGGGTTTCGTTTTCAGCCTTCTGAATTTGCAAAGATTGGCCTGATGATTTTTTTTGCTGCTCGTCTTTCGCGCGATCGAAATATTTTTTCTAAATGGAAAGAAGAGCTTTCTATTCCTTTAGCTATTCTCGGGGCTTTTTTATTGCTTTTTATGCTTCAGCCAGATTTTGGAAACACGGTTATTTTATCTCTGGTGATTTTAAGTCTTGTCTTCTTAGCGGGGGCACCTTGGAAATATTTATGGATCTTAGGAGTCTCTGCTTTTGTATCTTTTGTGGGACTTATGTTAGCACAGCCGTACCGAGTCCAAAGATTTTTACTTTTTCTAGATCCGTGGAAAGATCCGCAAAACAAAAGTTACCAAATTATTCAATCCTTCATCGCTTTTTATCGTGGTGGTTGGTTTGGAGTGGGCTTAGGAAATAGTCGCTCCAAACTTTATTTTTTGCCTGAAGTGAAAACAGACTTTATCGCTTCTATCCTTGCTGAGGAAACGGGCGTTGTGGGATTTAGTCTAATTTTGATACTTTATGGGTTGATAATTTTAAGAGGTTTAAAAGTTGCGCAAAATGCCAGGGAGCCTTCGCATTTTCTTTTAGCAGCAGGTGCTACTTTGCTTTTAGGCTTTCAGGCTTTGCTTAATCTAGCTGTTGTTTTGTCTTTGCTTCCCACAAAGGGCTTGCCTTTGCCCTTTGTTTCGATGGGTGGTTCGAGTTTGTTAGCTTCAATGATACTCTGTGCTCTGGTACAATCAGTAGCGGGTGCTAGTGAAAAAGCAAAATAAAATTTGGATAGTGGCTGCAGGAACGGGAGGACATATCTTTCCGGGTATTGCGATTGCCAAAGAGTTGAAGGCAAAACATTCCTCACTGGACGTTGAATTTTTTGGAACAAAAGACCGCTTAGAAGAAAAGCTTGTTCCCAAACAAGGTTTTGCGATTACTTTTTTGAAAGCAAAGCAATGGAAGGGAAAAGGTTTTTTGCATCGCTTTGCTTCTCTCTTTGCTCTTTTGGAATCTCTTGTCTTAATTTTTAAAAAAGCAGCCGAAGATAAACCGCTGTGTTTGATCTCTGTAGGTGGATATGTGTCGATGCCTGTTGGACTTGCATGCTGGCTTCGAGGGATTCCTCTTTTTTTGGTAGAACCCAACATTCGAGCGGGAATTTCTAATAAAATTTTAAGTCAATTTGCATTAAGGGCTTTTACGATTCCTGGAAGCGATGCCTTAGAAAAATTTAAATGTCCTACCTTAGATACGGGCAACCCAGTGATGGGTTCGTTTGAATTAAACCCGCTTCGAAAAGAGGCTCAAAATATTTTGATTTTGGGAGGTTCTCAGGGGGCAAAAATTCTTTGTTCAGTGGGATTGAGTGTTTTTAAAAAACTTAAAGATAAAGGATTTCGTTTTCGATTGTTACTCCAAAGTGGAGAAAAAAACCTCGAGGAATCTTTGCTACTTAAAAAAGAACTCACTTTAACAGATGAATGCGATATTCAGCCCTTTTTTAATGATGTTCCCCAGAAATTAGCATGGGCTGATCTTGTGATCGCCCGAGCAGGAGCGATGACCCTTACGGAATTAAGTTTAAGCTGTGTGCCAAGTGTTTTAGTTCCTTTCCCTGCGGCTGCAGATGATCATCAACGTGTTAATGCACGAATTTTAGAAAGTGCAGGTGCGGTACGTGTTGTTGATGAAAAAGAAAAAGATTTTGAGGGTCTTTTAGAAAGAAATTTAATTGAACTTTTAAGCTCTCCTGAAAATCATTCCAAGCGAAGTTTATTAGCCAAAAATATGCATAAATTTGCTAGACCTCAGGCCACTCAGAGAATAGTTTCTGAGATATTAAACTCCCTGTGAGTTAAGTGATTGTGAGTTGATAAGAAATATGTCGATACGAGATAGGCGTTGCCGAGTGCATTTTATTGGTATTGGGGGCATTGGGATGTCGGGAATTGCGGAGCTTTTGCACCATCTTGGGCACCAAGTGAGTGGTTCGGATTTGGGCGAGAACGATCAAATTCGAAAACTTAAGTCTCTAGGGGTGAAGATTCAGCAAGGACATTCTGAAAAAATTCTTGAAGAAAATAGGCCTGAGGTCGTTGTTTATTCGAATGCCGTGAGAAGTCAGAACCCAGAGTGGGTTTATGCACAAAAGCAGGGAATCCCCGTTATTCGAAGAGCTGAAATGCTTGCAGAGCTCATGCGGTTGAAGCGAGGAATTTCTGTGGCAGGTTCGCATGGCAAAACAACCACGACAGGGATGATTAGTTTTATTTTAAAAGAAGCACATAAAGAACCCACCGTTGTTATTGGGGGTCAGTTTGCGGCTTTTGGCTCAAATGCAGCGTGGGGTGGAGGAGAGTGGCTTGTTGCTGAGTCTGATGAGAGCGATGGAAGTTTTATGCATCTCTCTCCAGAAATTTCTGTAGTGACTAACATCGACCGAGAGCATTTGGATCACTATGGAAGTTTAGAGCTTTTACAGAAAACATTTTGGGATTTCATAGAGCGAATTCCTTTTTATGGAAAAAGCGTTCTGTGCGCAGATAGTCCACTCCTTCTTGAGCTTCGGGATAAAATTAGAAAACCCACTATTTGGTATTCATTTCAAGAAAGGCCTAATACGTACAAAGTGCAGTATTTAGACAAAGGAGCTTTTCCGCGTTTTGAAGTTTTTTGTCCTAGTGGAAAAAAACTTTTTGAAACTCAGCTTAAAGTTCCCGGCCATCATAATGTTTCAAATTCCGTTGCAGCTGCTCTTGTTTGCTTAGAGCTGGGAGTAAGTCCAGAAGATGTATCTCTTGCATTG
>JBILWH010000082.1:0-5736 GCA_044370015.1 Bdellovibrionota bacterium
CAAATGCAATTTTAAATTTAAAAAGTTGAATCCCCTCTTTCAAAGCGGACTTCAATTTTGAAACGACCAAAGAATCTCTTAAATCTAAAAACAAATGAGACGCAGGACTTTGAGCGGGCAAAAGACGTTTATCTTTTGCCCGCGCTTGAGCATCAATAGACAAAAGCTCAAGAGAACGCTGAACAAGAGGATTTTTTTTATGTTTAGATAAATCCTCTAACAAAGAAGTTAATGAAGGATCCCCCAGACCCGTCCATGGATGAAGCACAGAAAAACCGATTCCGTCTGTGAGCAAAGTCCCCTCTACGACTTGCCCATTGACCTTGATTTCATAGGGAGAGTATTTCAAGAGAGCAAAACCCCTGCTGACCATAAAAGTAAAAAACAAAGAGCATGAAGAGCTGCAATACCTAAATATCGATTTGTTTGAGAAGACATTTTTTCAAACGCCATTCCCTTAAAAATAAAAGCTGCTAAAAACAGCCCAGCAAAGGGCAAATAAAACAACCGACTCTCTTTCCAATAAAAAAGAAGAACGTAGGGAGCTAAGAGTTCAATCGACAACAAAGCCAGTCCCCCAGCCCTACCCCAAAGAACCACCAAAGTACGTTTGTTGTTTTTTTTATCTTCTTCATAATCTCGAAGATTATTTATGGTAATTAAAACACACGACAAAAATCCTACTACTAACCCCAAAACAGTTGCGGATTGTGAAAAAACTCCTGTCGCGACAAAATAGCTAAAGTAAGAAGCGACCCATCCAAAAAAAATCAACACAAAGACTTCGCCCAAGCCCAAATAAGCGAGAGGAAACGGACCACCCGTGTAAGACAAGGTCATCAGTAAGCAAACAAGCCCTACTCCCAATAAAAAAAATCCTCGCTCCCAAAAAATGGGAAGAGCTAAAATAAAGGATAAAACATTAAAAAGAAGAGCTGCTTTTAAAACATCTTTGGATTTAACCAAACCTCTTTGGAGCATTCGCTGAGGCCCGAGACGTGCTGAAGTATCGCTCCCTTTTTGAAAATCAAAATAATCATTCCAAAAGTTAGTCGCAATTTGAAGCGTCATAGAAACAAGCAGCGCTAAAAATAGTAGGGAAAAATTAAGGGACTGCTTTTCACTTAAAGCAAGAACAGCAGCACCCACTACCGGAAGAAATGCTGCAATAAGAGTCTTTGGTCTAGCAGCCTCAATCCAGTGTTTCATGAAAGCCTCTTATCAGAAGCCCTTAAGGGAGGCGTCTGAATTTTTTAAAGTTTGGCTTACGCTTTTCAACAAAAGCATTTTTGCCCTCTTGGGCTTCTTCAGACATGTAATAAAGCAAAGTTGCATTACCCGCCAAATCCAACAAGCCCATCTGACCATCACAATCAGCATTAAGCGCAGATTTCAAACAACGCAAAGCTAGTGGAGAATGCTGAAGCATTTCTCGAGCCCACTTGAGAGTTTCTGTTTCAAGCTGCTCGTAAGGAACCACAGCATTCACAAGACCCATATCGAGAGCTTCTTGAGCTCCGTATTGTCTGCAGAGATACCAAATTTCACGAGCCTTTTTTTGACCCACAATTCGAGCTAAATAAGAAGAACCCAAACCGCCATCAAAAGAGCCCACCTTGGGTCCTGTTTGACCAAAGCGCGCGTTATCAGCCGCAATTGTCAAATCACAAACAACGTGAAGCACATGGCCTCCACCAATTGCGTATCCTGCCACCATTGCGATCACTGGCTTGGGAAGTCCGCGAATTCTTTTTTGCAAATCTAAAACATTTAAACGGGGCACTCCATCGCGACCAACATATCCTGCATTGCCTCGAATTTTTTGATCACCACCAGAACAAAAAGCATCTTTGCCTTGTCCTGTTAAAATAACCACACCCACTTCTTCGTCATCGCGAAGAATATCAAAAGCGCGAATCAACTCTTCTGTTGTTTGAGGGCGAAAAGCATTGCGAACCTCGGGACGATTAATCGTTACTTTCGCAACTCCATCTAAAGTTTTTTCAAGAAGAATATCTTCAAATTTAGCAATAGATTTCCACTCGTTTAAAGTTTGTGACATATTCCTTAATCTAGCCAAGATTCCCCTTACGAGGCAACAAGGATTCACCTTCTACAAAAGGCCTAAAACCTCTTCTAAAACTGCTGGATTTGAGCGATGAATCCTATGCCCTGCCCCCTTAAGGCTTTTAAATTGAATACGAGGTGCTTTTTCCGCCAAGCTTTTCGCAAGAGCACCAAACTTAGTATCAAGCTCTCCTGTGCACCAATTAAGCTCCATTTTTAAAGATAAAGACACAAGAGATTGAGTAAAATCCTGACTTCTTCCCAAACTCAAAACATCAAAAGCATGAGCAATTTCGGACCTCAGACTTTCGAGAGATGCAAAGTTTTCATAAATGAGCAAAGTATCACTCGCAAACACCTCTTGTGAATTCCATTCCTCATAAAGCTCTTTCCAACCCAAAGACAAAACTTTTTCTTTCCATTTTAAATCATTCCAAATTCTTGAATGACGATCTTCTTCAGAAGAAAGACCCGTGTGAGTCGAAAGGAAAATTGCCTTTTGGACGAGCCATCCCGTATCCAGTAAAGCGAGCAAAATTCTACCGCCCAAAGAATATCCCACCACACAGTCAAAAGTATTATCTCGATAATGTTTTTTAAATTCCTCAATAAAAAAAAGCCAAGATTGAGGGTTATTTCTTTTTAGAAAATCCCAAAGATTAAAAACTTCAACTTCAATATTTTCTTTATTTAATGACTTACTACCGACTGCCTCTACAAAAGGTTTCCAATCCAATTCACTTTCAAAATTTCCGTGAAGAATCAAAATCCTCATAGAGCCTTCCATTCGCGCCAGAAAAGAGTGCTTTGCATAGAATCTGGAAAGACCTCCAATAAAAGATCATCTGCAAAAAAACGTTCTTCTTTGGAATGAACATCCCATCGCTCATAGCCCCAGGCAAAAAGATCCGCCCAAGATCGAAGCTCGAACTTATGCTGATTTTCAATAAGTCGCGACTGAGATGCGCTTAACATGGCACTGTAGTTTAAGTGGGAAAAGATTTTCCCCCCTCCGTTATTTAAAACAACAACACGACGTTTTTGAGGTTTCGAGGATTGAAAAGCAAGAGCATTGAGATCATAAAGAGCTGTCTGATCTCCAACGACAGCCCAGTTTTCTTGGTGATCCTCGCAAAGCCCCAAAAAAGTAGAAACCTGCCCATCAATTCCATTTGCTCCTCGATTGGCGTAGCAATTTGAATGAGTTTGATTCACCAAATTCCATTCTCGAATAGGGAGACTGTTGCCCAAATACAAAGAACTCGGCTCTGAAATATTACGACTCAATCGACGAAGCATTCCGAGTTCTGAGTCTGGATACTTCAATAGCAAAGCCTCAAGTTGATATTTGTACAAATCATCAGAAATTTTTATGTCTCGAAAATAACTTTCAAACTCAAACGATGATGAGGGAATATTTTTGTAAGAATCTACAAGTTCAATCTCTGAAGCTCGAGCCAGTCCCTTAAAAGGCAAATGAGTCACACTCAAAACAGGAATATCCAAAAACTCTAAATCTCGCCAAAAACGAAAAGAAGGGACTGAGCCCAAACGTAAAACATGAGTGGGAGCTTCTTTCCTCAGCGCCTTCTCTCCACATTTAAGTAAGTAATGAGAAACTATATTTGACGATGCATCTGCCAACACAGGCGCCTTTAATTGATCTAAAAAAAAACTTACAAACTTAGCCTCTTCTGGATGAAGAGAGCCTACAACGACGAGTAATTTCTGAGCGTTTTTTAAAAATGCATCCAAACAAACAAGCGTCTGATGAGCCTGTTTTACTGAAGGTATTTGAGGAGATTTTTGAGAGGATATTTTTGATAAATTTAAAGCAGATGGCCAATCTTGAATCTTTGGCTCCTGCAAACATAAATTTAAATGCACAGGACCCCGAAGACATTCTAGGTTTTTAAAATCCTCAACAGCGGCTATGTCCGTTGTCTGAGCAAAGGAAGAAAATAAACCCACCTGTTCAATAGATTGAGGAGCCCCCGTTCCTCGAAAATTTCGAGGACGGTCAGCCGTGACGAGAACCAATGGAAGCTGTTGATAAAAAGATTCGATACAAGCTGGTAGAAGCTCAGCAGCCGCCGTTCCAGAAGTGGTGAAAACAGCAACAGGCTCACGATTCGAATACATCAGCCCCATCGCAAAAAAAGCAGCGCTTCTTTCATCTAGGTGATGAAAAATTTGAAATTCATTTGATGCATGCGCGGAAAAAAGCAAAGGAGCATTTCGCGATCCCGGACAAAGCACCACTCGCTTAACCCCCCACTCTTTTAATTTGCTAAGCAACTCTTGAGCGAGAACTGAATTCAATGATTCCATAACAACTCCATCGACTTTCGCTTTTGTTGCAACTCAGCCCACTCGGCCTCAAAATCAGAATATTTTGTAATTCCCACTCCAATCGATCGCTTTAAAACTTCTTCACTTTGAAAATGACCACGAATCATCACAACAAATAAAGATTCATTTAGATTTGAAAAACCAAAAGGCGCTCCATAGAAAGAAGGTAACCCTGCTTTCTTTCGGAGTGAATAAAGACAATCTAAAGATTGCTTATTTTTAGGAAAGACACCCAAAGCAGGTGTGGGATGTAAATTTGAAATCAATTTTCCTAAGTCGTTTGATTGAAAATCATTTGAACGAGTCTCATAAAGTAGAATCTTTGTTTGAAGATGAACAATGTTTCCCTGCTCCAACTCTTCGCGCTCTGATAGCTTAACAGAAAGATTTAACCTCTTTGCTAGGCTTTGAAAGTATTCAACAACGAGGGAATGTTCAAAACCTAAAGCTTTTTCACGTTCACTGAGTTGCGCTGATTTTAAAAAATCACCTTTCTTAAAGGTTCCAGCTAGGGCAACGGTTTCAATTGGAGAAGATTCATTTTTTTTAAAAAATAATTCTGGCGTATATCCCCACACAAATTCTTGATGGATTTTAAAAGCATAAAAAAACCCACGACGATTCTGAAAAGATGGCAAAGCTTTTCTTGAGACAAAAGTACGACCTGTATCCGAGAGAGCGAGCACAATTTTTTCAAGAGAGGCAATTTGCATTTCTTCTTGAGCGCTCTCCCATAAATCTTTGAATTGATTTTTTTCAAATAAAGACCAATCATTGACCTGTTTGAAATAAGACAAAAATTGGGCAGGAATCGCTTCACTTTCTTGAAAATTTTCAAAGCTTTTCCAAGGGCTTAAATCATTTAGCTGAAAGTCATTAATCCAAAAACAAGGCCCCTCAGGATTCGACAATGAACGATGATTGCCCCAGCCAGAAATGCATTTTTGGCCATCATAAAGCAATGCAAAATCCATTAACTTCCAAACTAATCAAAAAAGCTATCTTTTTCAGTCATTTTTTACTTTGAGGACACTCTTAAATAACTTATGAATGTTGTTTGACTTTAAGAACGTTAAAAGGGGAAGCTATAAGTTCATGAAATCTGTCTCAATAGGCTCTTTAAAATTTGGTGGAAAAGATGAAAAGAGCTTTGAGAATGGCAGCTTTCCTATTATTGCGGGACCTTGCTCAATAGAGGGAAAAGATCACTATCTTCACACGGGTAAGTTCCTCAAAGACTTGGGAATTCAAGTTCTTAGAGGCGGTATCTACAAAGCTCGAACCAATCCCCACTCTTTTCAAGGAATCAGAGAAAGC
>JBILWH010000083.1:0-5732 GCA_044370015.1 Bdellovibrionota bacterium
GCGTCTTGATTTCTAAAAGCGGAAGCACTCCTGAAATTGTCGCTCTTCTGCCATTTTTAAAAGCTAAATCAAAACTTATTTCTATTATCGGAAATAAAAACTCTGCCATCGGGCTTGTTTCTGATTGCATTCTTGATGCGTCAGTTGAACGTGAGGCCTGTCCAATCAATTTACTTCCTACTGCAAGCACCACACTTGCTCTTGCATTAGGAGATGCTTTGGTTGCAACGTTTGCTAAAACAGATGGATTCAATCCCGAAAAATTTGCGGGCTATCACCCAGGTGGCTCTCTTGGAAAAAGACTTCTCCGCGAAGTTCATGAGGTTATGCTTTCTCTTGATAAAATTCCTCTTGGCCTTGGGACAGAAACTCTTCAACAGTGTGCTGAGCTTATGAGCCAAAAACCTGTAGGGGCTCTTTGCGTGGTGGACCAAAATAAAAAGCTCAAAGGAATTGTGGTCGATGGCGATATCAGAAGAGCTCTCGCGCAAGGCATATCAGCCCAAAGTTCTATCGAGAATCTTCTTATCAAAAATCCTACAACCATTAGACCCGACATTATCGTTAACGATGCTCTTGCAACTCTTGAAAGAAAAGACAAACAAATCACCGCAGCTCCCGTTGTCGATCAACAAGGAGTCTTAGTGGGCTTTGTTAGGATTCATGACTTGATATGAAAACTTTAGCTATTATTCCTTTTCGTAAACAATCTGCACGTATTCCTGAAAAAATTTATAAAAAAATTCAAGGAACTGAGCTCTGTGTTTCGGTCACATCAAAAGTTATCACTGCTCTCAAATCTTTTGAGAACATAGAAGTTTTAGCAGCTGTTGATGATTCACAAACTCGCGATTTACTCTTGAACTGCTTAAAAGCTGAAAACATTATCATGACCGATCCCGATCTTCCCTCTGGAACTGATCGCGTCTATGCAGCAGCTCTTCAGTATGCGCAAAAGAACAACATTTCATATTCCTCTCTTCAAGCGGTGATTAACATTCAAGGAGATATGCCTTTTTTGTCTCAATCAGCCCTCGCTGAACTTACAAAAGAATTAAAAAACTGGGACGCTTCAAAAGAACTCATTCTTACTCCCTTTGAATCATGGCCAAGTGACTTGGATTACAATGATCTTGGCAACGTAAAAATTGCAACAAGCCAATCGGATAGGGCACTTTATTTTTCAAGATATCCTATTCCTTGTTCACGGAATTTTGATTTGAAAGCACTCAAATTACACGTGGGAATTTACGCCTTCACTCCTTCGGCTTTAGAAAGTTTTTGCAAACTCCCCGCGTCTCCCTTGGAGAAACTCGAAGGCCTTGAGCAATTAAGAGCTCTTGATGCTCAAATTCCTATTTTTTGTAAACATGTTGTTTGCAACTCAGACGAAAGCTTTAGAGGAATCGACACTCCAAGTGATTTAGAATGGGCTGAAAATTTTAAAACACAAAAATCTCATTCAAAAAAATCTACAGGAGAAATTTCTCCATGAATTCTTTAGAAAATATTATTGAATTCAAATATGGATCAAAAAGTTTTAGCTGGGGAAGCGGCAAAGGTTTCACTTTAATGGCCGGACCCGACATCTTTGAAGATTATGGAATGGTGAAAGAAGTTGCGAGTGAACTAAAAAGAGTCACTGATGAACTTGGTATTCCATGGATTTTAAAATGCTCTTTTGACAAAGCAAACAGGCAAAGCAGCTCGAGCTTTAGAGGCCTAGGGATGGATGAAGCGCTTGAGGGACTTGAGAAATTAAAAATTGAATACAACTGTCCGCTGGTAACAGACATTCACGAAGTTGCGCAAATAAAAAAAGTTGCGCAATTTGCGGACGTTTTGCAAATTCCTGCTTTTCTTTCGCGTCAGACAGATCTTGTTCAAGAAGCTGCCAAAACAGGAAAAGTCATCAACATTAAAAAAGGTCAATTCTTGGCTCCTTGGGACATGAAGGCCATCGCCCAAAAATGTGTGGCTGTTGGCAATTCAAAAGTTCTTCTTTGCGAAAGAGGAACGAGCTTCGGATACAACAGACTCATTGTGGATATTCCGGGTCTTGCAGAAATGCGTAAGAGTGGATTTCCTGTGGTGATGGACGCCACTCATTCCGCGCAACTTCCTGGCACGGCAGCGGGTGGCACGGCAAGTGGTGGCAATAGAGAAGTGATTGCAATTTTAGCCAAAGCTGCGGTTGCATGTGGAGTGGATGGACTTTTCTTAGAAACTCATCCTCGCCCCGAAAAAGCTCTTTGCGATGGCCCCATTGCGTGGCCTTTGGCAGACATGCGAAGTCTACTCACAACGCTTAAGAAAATATCTGAGTGCTCCCAATAAGCTCGTTAAATTACTCTCTAGATCCCTCTGGTAGAGGATTTTTCTTGCCATCGATGGGTCCGTAAATCTTATCACCCTCTTTATAAGGAGCTCCTTTTTCAGGATGCGCGCTTTTCACTTTTAGATGAGATCCTTTTTCGTCTTTTCCTTCTTCCACAACTAAATAGGCTGGTTCAGTTTCGCCTGTCGGAAGAGAACGGCCATTCGAGCTTGGAGGCGCAGGCGGAGTAGGATCGGGAATGTTTCTTGGCTCAGGCCCACCTGGCTTATAGGGAATAATTCCTGGCTCTTCTTTTTGGCCAATCTGTGGCATTTTACGAATCATGTTTGATGCAGCAATTGAAAAAGATATCCCCAAAACCAAGAAGCTCAAAATAAGAATTTTTTTTAAAACATAGGAGCTCACACTGTTAGGATACTTTCTCACGCAACAATTCTCATAGTCAGGCCTTTGACAAGTCTAACGAATCAAAATTCAAGCTATTTTTTTATAATTGCATTGTTTTCTTAACTTCTGCAATTAGTTTCTCAGATTTTACTATCTTCTTTTGTTCTTCCAAATTTTTTCTATATTTTGTGAAGTAGAGCTCGAGAACTCTGATTGATTTTTGAAAAGCTACATCTTCTACTTTTACAGGCTCTTCACTTTCACTGACAAAGCGGACAAGAACCATATCGCTTCCTTGTTCGATCGCCCTAGGCAAAAGAGGGGCTTGTTTTTTGAGCGCCAAAAGCTCCGTGCTTTTCACATCGCCTTCACTAAGTGAGCCTAATCGACCTTGGCCCACGTCCCAAGGAGACGCTTTTGTCCAACTTAAACCATAGGTTTTAAGCTGGGCAGCATCTGGACCATTTTTCGATTTCAACCACTTTGAAACAAGTTCTTTTAAAAGATTAATTTTCTTTTGATTTTCCAAATAATCTTTTGCAAGGCTCAATTTAACATCCGAATAACTTGTGTTTTGAGCCGCTTTTTTATCAACAAGTTTAATCAGGTGATAACCAAAAGAACTCTTCACAATGTCTGAAACATCGTTTGACTTGTTAAGAGCAAAAGCTGCTTTTTCAAAAGCTGGGTCCATAACTCCACGAGCAAAATAACCCAATGCTCCCCCTCGAGGAGCGTTTGAAAGATCCTGAGAGTATTTTTTGGCTGCCTCTTCAAAAGAAATCTTTCCGCTTTTAATGTCTTTTAGAACATCTTTGATTTTAGATTCAGCATCCGAATCCTTATTATTCTCAACTTTAATAAGAATGTGATTTGCAGAAATTTCTTCAGGTTTTTTGTAGCTCTTAATGTTTTTATTGTAAAAGTTTTGAAGATCAGCATCTTTTTTTGAATCTGCAACGAGAGCTGACACTTCTGCTGGAGTCACAGAAACAGAAGTTTTGATGATTTTTGTAGAGACTTGAAGCGTTTCAAAAATTTTCTTTTTGGAAAGAGCGCGAGCAATTTCGACTTCGCCGCTACTTAAAAGAGTACCGACAAAAGCAAAAGGTTGAATGACTCTTTCACTTTTTAATTCATTTTTTAAATTATTTTCAAACTCAAAAGGAACCACCACAAGCTTTCGATAAAGTTGCGGATCGAACGCTCCGTTTTTTTGAAAATAGGGAAGTTGTTCAATTTGTGAGCGAACAGCTGCCTTGCTGACTTGCATGTTTTGCTCTTCAAACAAATGATAAAAAACTTTTCTCTGAACAATTTCATCAAGTGCACGCTCAGGATTGATCATCATTTTACGAAATTGCTCAATCATCCCTTTCTGAGCGGGATCAGTCGTTTTTGCTCCGTATGACTTTCGAAACTGCTCATCACGACGTAGGAGGTCTGATTGTAGTTCCTGAATAGACACTTTCTGAGAAGCAACTTTTGCGACAGTTCCCGAGCTAAAACCTCCTCCATAGCGCCCTCCTGTAGACATGCCTGGCAAACCGAGTGAGATAATAAGGGCGATTCCACAGATAGCAAAAAGAATCATAAAAAATTTGCGGTTATTTCTTATAAACTGAAGCATATTTTCATATTGGATGATCAAACTCTCGAGTCAACACTTAGAAAATAGAAATTAACGCGGAGGTCTCTTTTTTTCGCGCCATGTGCAGAGTAGACTAATCCGTGGGTATGATCTGGGGACATTTTTGGAAGAAATATAAAAGATTTTTGGGTTTCGCCTCGTTATTCCTTTTGCCTTTTGCAGCGATTAACTTTGATGATTTTCGCTTCCCAAAAACACTTTTTGTTCACAAGGTCAATTCATGGCTTGTGCACCCAACAGCTGAGTCTATACACAACTCGCTAAATGGGGTTGTTTACATCTTCAAAAATTATGTTGCGTTACTCAAAGTCAAACAAAACAATGAGGAACTTTCTAAAGAAAATGCAGACCTAAAACTTAAACTCCTTCAATTTGAAGAGGTTGCCAAAGAAAATAAAAGGCTAGCGGCTCTTTTAGATCTAAAAAAATTAACCCTTGGCTCTGCAAAAGTCGCTCGAATTATTGGTGAAGACGTGAGTCCCGACCGCTTCACTTACTTACTTAATCTCGGATCAAAAGACGGTATAGAAAGTAGATCACCGGTATTAAGTCCCGATGGAGTTATTGGTCAAATAAAAGAAATCTACGATCACACGTCTATTGTGGTCACACTTTTAGACCCTTCAAGTATCATCGATGTGGTGAATACTCGCTCCCGCTCACATTCCTTATTAGAAGGAACAGGAAAAGAGTATTTTGCACGAACAAAATATGTTGATCGAATTGAAGATTTTAAAGTAGGAGATTTCCTTCTTTCAAGTGGTATTGATGGAATCTTTCCGATGAATTTTCCTGTGGGAACAGTTGTCGAAGTTCAAAAACCTGCTCAAGGTGTTTTACAGAGCGCCTTTGTAAGACCGGCCGTTGACTTTGATAAATTAGAAGAAGTCCTTATTCTTCCTCCTTTGAAATCGCCTATCACTATTCGGCTCACCACTCAGCCTCCCCCTCAAGGGAGTGCCCGATAATGCTGAGCTTAACCCAAAAGCGAATTATTCAAATTCCGCTTTTTTTACTTATTGTCATCCTAGGAATACTTCCTCTTGAATGGAGTGTTTTATCAAAACTCCCTTGGAATCTTGGAGCCTTTAGCCTTCTTTCCGTGACTCTGACCTATATTGCACATTCAAGAAGCCTCACTAAAACCTTTGTTCTCTCGATTTTTGTAGGATATCTCTCTTCGCTCTCTTTTCCCTTTGCTTTTGGTGCCATCATTGCCGCGCAGGTTTGGAGCACGTTATGCGTAAAGCTTATGACTTTTGCCTTTCCTTTCGACACGAGACCTTACTTTGCGCTTCTTGTTTGTCTTCAATCAATCATCTGTAAATTCATTTGGCGCTTTTTTATGATCTCTGA
>JBILWH010000084.1:0-5714 GCA_044370015.1 Bdellovibrionota bacterium
AACACAAATTTCTGCAAATTGCTTAACCTTGTTGCGAAGATAAACGAAACTCTCATTGGACTCTAAATAAACGCACAACTTGAGATCCTAAGCCTTGACTAGGGCTTAGGATCTCTTCAAGAATGCAGGGACGAGACCCTGTAAGATGATTCTAAAATTTAAAAAACTTTCAAAAGCAGAATTGTATTTTCTTGCAATGATTCTCACGATGACTCTTTTAGGGCTTATCATCGAACTCAGCGATGATGAAGCCTACTACTGGAGCTGGAGTCTTAAACCCGCTCTTTCCTACTTTGACCATCCCCCACTTCAAGCGTGGACAACAGCTCTCTCAACGAGTCTTTTTGGCAAGAACAACTTTGCCGTAAGACTACCTGCTATTCTTTTTCTTATTTTTTCAGGCTGGCTTCTTTTGAAGCTTGCCAAAAAAAATAAGGTTGAAGACTCAGCACTCTGGATTTGCCTTAACTCACCTATTTTCTATATTTTCTCATGGATCATACTTCCCGATATCTGCTTTCTTCCTTTAGCACTGTTAAGCCTTTATCTAGCTGAAAGTAAAAAATACTTTCGCTCAGGAATCAGTGGTGGATTTGCCTTGCTCGCAAAGTGGCACGCCCTTCTACTTATCCCTGCCGTTTGCTTTTCTATTGTTTTCAAAGAAAAAGAAAGTTTTAGATCAAAAATAAAAAATATTTTTTCATATCTTATTCCTACATGTGTTTTACAGATACCTGTTCTTATTTGGAACGCACAATACAACTGGGAGCCCTTTTACTATCATTTTGTCAAAAGACACGGTCGCCACTCTCACAAAATTTTAGATCTTTTAAAAAATGGATTTTCTTTTTTCACAGTCTTCTTATTGCTCATGGGCTTTGGCTTTATCTATCTAGCATTTCAGTATTTCAAAACATCCTTAAAAAAAGGAAAGTTCTCATTTCAGAGATCTGATTTATTTCTTTTAGCGTATGCAGTGCCTTTTATTGGAATATTCGGACTATCCGCGATAAATGGTGAAACGCGAGTCTACTGGACGTGCTTTGCTGTCTACCCTCTTTCTATTTTTCTGCTAAAACACGCAACTCAAAAACAAAGAGAAGCTTTTGCAAAAATTTCTCAAAAAACTTTTATTATCTTTACTCCTATTGTTTTTACAATTCTTCTTTTTCCAGTTGGTTACGCTATTAAGCCGATCGTTGAAATTTATCGAAAATACGACTTAAGAATGTCACCTCGAGGTGATTTTAAAGGCTGGAAGGAATGGGGCGAAAAAACCCTTCATGCACTTGAGACTCCTAAAGATCAAACTCTTTTTATAGCAGCAGACTTTAGACTTGCTTCACAGCTTTTGTGGAACATGCCCCTTTCTCTAGAAAACGTTCACTGCATTGATAACCGACACCAATACAAAACATGGACGGCTCCAGATTCGCGAAAATTTTTAAAAGCTATTTTTGTAGGCGACAATAGACATGGACTTGAAAAAGAACGCTTCCAAACTATTTGCCATCACCCTCTCGAATGGAAAGAAAGTGAGACGCTTCTACTTGGAAAAGTCATAAAACTAATAACTGAAAGCGAATGCCGTGATCTCAATCACGAAAAGTATGCAGACTTGATGAGCCTTTCTCGATAAACAAGCTCTGCAGCTCCAAAAAAGAGAACTCCAAAAAAAGCATCGCCTAAAAGAGCGTTTCTCAAAAAAGGAATTCCTGCAATCAAACAAGTGACATAGCCCTGAAGAGTTTGAGGATAGAAATTTCCCTGAAAGAAAAAAGCTGTATTGGTAAAAAAGAAAAAAAACAAAGAAGCGGGAATTAAAAATAAAAGCTTTTGATAATAAGAGAGTTTTTTCATAATGAAAAAACCACCCACAGAGACAAGCATAAAAGCCACGTAAACTGCCCACATGTAAGGATAAAAGCCTAAAATGCAATCACTTAAAAAAAGAGCCGCTAAGGGAATAAAAAAAGATTCCGTTACTTTCTTTAAATAAGAAACTCCCAAAAGAGATAAAACTGTGATGGACGTAAAGTTATCTGGATGAGGAACCAGACGACTAAAGGCAGCTAAAAATACGAGAGCTATTAAAATCCAAGGATATTTTTTCATTTTCCAATTCCCATTTCTTTTAACAAAACTAGCACTCGCTCAACTTCAGAGACAACTGTTCCGACATCTGTAGAAAAGCCATCGGCCATAATTTCTTTTGCAAAATCAGGTGTCACCACGGCGCCTCCAATCAACACCTTAAAGGGAAGCTTACGTTCTTTGACAGCATCAATCACCACTTTCATTTGCATCATCGTTGTTGTCATCAAAGCAGATAGAGCCACAACTTGTGCTTTTTCTTTGATCGCAGTTTCAATAATCAACTCAGACTCAACGTTTCGTCCCAAATCAATCACATTAAAACCAAAGTTTCTGAGCATCAGGATACAGATGTTTTTTCCGATATCATGGATGTCGCCTTTCACAGTTGCAAAAACAACCGTTCCCTTATCACTTCCCGCAGCACTCGCTGCACGCGCCTTAACGAGTAAAGGCTCAAGTACACCGACTCCCGCCTTCATAGCATCTGCTGCTGCAATAAGATGCGGAATAAACTTCACACGTGCACCAAAGAGATTACCTAAATGTCTAATTGCAGGAGTCATCACCTCAAGAAATAAATTCATGGCATCCGCCGGACGTTCTTCGATAAATTGCTGAGTTGCTTTCACTGTACGATCTTTTTGTCCTTCAACAATGGAACGGAAAATATCTTTTTCTAAATCTGAAACCTTCTCTAAGAATTCAGGCTCCTTGTTGGGGTTATCTTTAGTCGATGAAGCTGCCGAGCCTGCAGCCCCCGCCACTGCTCCATGTCCTGCTCCGCCCACAGCAAGATCAATTTTATCAGCAAAGTTTTCAATAAAACCCTGAACCGAATCAGCCTTAGGCCCCCACATATTCGCGGCACCCGCAAGGGCTTTGCCCATTTGATCCGTGACCGACATAATAGCTGAATCCAATCCATGTTGAACCGCACTTGATAAAAACGCGTTGTGAACAAAAGTTCTATTTGGGAGACCAAAACTCACATTACTCAATCCAAGAGTTGTAGCGGCACCGGGAAAATATTCCTTGATCAAGGAAATTGTTTTGAGAGTTTGTTTTGATCCATCTTGCATGGCTGAAACCACCAATCCCAAGCAATCAAAAACAATATCTTCTTCTTTGAAATTATGTTTTTCAAAAAGGATCTTTGTTATTTTTTGAGCATTTTTTAAACGATCCTCAGCTCGAACGGGAACATCAACCCCCGTACACATACAAACGATTGCAGCCCCATGTTTTTTCATAATAGGAATGGCTTCGTCTAGTTTTTCATCTTCTGCGTTTAAGCTATTTAGCAAAGGCCTTCCGTAATAAACACTGGCTCCCGTATCGAGAGCAAAGCTATTCGCACTATCGATCATCAAAGGTACAGAGTATTTATTTTGAACAGCAACAACCGCTGTTTTCATAAGAGCAGGCTCATCAACAAGTGGAACACCCACATTGAGATCTAACAATTTTCCACCCGCTTTTGTTTGTGCCTCCGCATCGGCAAGCAACAATTCAAGATCACCCTTCTTGAGGGATTCACTTAATTTTTTTCTTCCAGAGGGATTCATCTTTTCGCCAATCGGAACAAAAGGATGATTTCCTCCAAGCAAGACATAGGAAGAAAGACTCGACACAAGAACACGTGAGGCTTTTGAAGGATCCTTGCGAAGAGAACTCAGTTGCGAAGATTTTTCTTTTACAAGACTAATAAACTCTGGCGTTGTTCCGCAACACCCTCCAATAATATGCGCGCCCGCTTCGATAAATCTCTGCACATAAGGCTCAAGATCTTTTGCGCTCATTGGAAATTGAGTGCGACCTTCTTTAATTTTAGGCAATCCTGCGTTTGGTTGCACACTGATGTACAAGGGGCTCACGCGAGACATCTTTTCAACAATTTTTACCATGGGCTCTGGTCCCGTTGAGCAGTTCACTCCCACGGCATCGGCATGAAACCCCTCTGCAATGGCAGCAATATTTTCAGGAGTCGCACCCGTATCTGTAATCGCATCTGTATTAAACGTAGCATGCGCGACAAGAGGAATAGATGAAGAGGCTCTTCTTACAGCTGAAAGCGCCGCGCGAAACTCAATGCTATCAAACATTGTTTCAACAACGATTAGATCAACACCAATTTTAATAAGCGCAACAGCCTGTTCGTAAAAGATTTCGCAGACTTCATCAAAAGATTTTTGCCCTGTTGGGTAGACCGTTTCACCAGAAGGTCCGATGTCACCTGCTATAAAGCAACGACCGGCACTTGCTTTTCTTGCAACTTCAACAGCTTTTGCATTGATCTCATACAAGCGCTTATCCGCTTGATACTCTGCCAAGCGCCATTTACTTGCACCAAAAGTATTGGTGAGAAGGATATCTGCTCCCGCATCAGCGTATTCTTTTTGAGCCTTATAGATGACGTCCGAGTTATCCATCATCCACACATCAGGGGCCATCCCTGCTGGAAGACCACGATTTTGAAGCAAAGCTCCCATGGAGCCATCCAAGACAAGTATTCTTTTTTTGAGTTCGCTTCTAAAATCCATAAATTTCCCTCTTAATTAACTTTCAAAAGTTAAGGTTTCTCACAAAAGCATCCTGAAAATCGTCTTGTAGCGCAAGCTCCAAAGGTTTTAATTTTTTTAAAAGCTCCGAGCTATATTTTTCTTGTTCTTGCTCATTTGCAATCGCATACAAGAGCGTGCCCTTGAGCGAACTATTTCCAATCGTTTCAAAGGATACATTTTCAGGCAAAAGTCCAATACCTCTTACAGCATCCTCGCGAAGATGCTCTGCAAATGTTCCTGCAAGATAAATTTTATTTGGACGAACACCCGCTCGATCAATCAGCAAATCGCAAGCTGTTCTGGTTGCTGATTTTGCCAGCTGAAATTCACGCACATCATCGGCCACAAGATAGATCTCTTCATTGAGCATAAGTCTTCCATCCGGAAGGTAGCCATCTTTTTGAAGCAACTCACCTTTAACTGCTTCAAAGAGGATATCCATCAAACCTGAGCCACAAATACCTCGCGGCTTATCTTGACCAATTGTTTCTAAATTCCAATGTGAATTTTTATAGCTTGCGTGACTAATCGCCCCTGCTTCTGCTCGCATTCCTTGAACTATATTTCCGCCTTCAAAAGCAGGCCCGGCAGGAGCACTTGAAAAATAAAAATCACCTTTTCCATTTGCCAAAACAATTTCTGTATTGGTTCCAATATCCACAAGCATCCAAGGCTCTTGAGCCTTGAGATTTTCAAGATAAAAAAGACCTGCAAAAGTATCTGCTCCCACAAAGCCGCCTAAAAGAGGAAGTGATTTTAATTTTATTTTGAGTCTGTCAGAAAAAGATTCAAAAAAATCTTTATGCAGAGGCTGAAAAGGAAAAACAGCAAGACTTGAGATGTCCCAATTATGCAAGAAACTAAGAATGGCTGAATTGCCTGAGCAAAAAAGTCCTTTTTCTTGAGCCTTTTTAAAAAGCTCCGGACTCACCTTTTCAATTTCTTTTAAGCAAGGCTCAAGAGAATCCAAAATCTTTTCATGTAAAAGCGCTACACCTCGATCTTGAGCCACTTTCAATCGAGTCATCACATCAGCACCAAAACGAACTTGTTTAT
>JBILWH010000085.1:0-5710 GCA_044370015.1 Bdellovibrionota bacterium
GCCAATTCCAAAAAAAACCAAACCACAGAGTTCACTTCTCACAAAAACTTTATTGATCTTTTTTTAAAGAATACAAATGCCACTCAATTAATGAAATGGGCATCAGAATACATTCCTCAAAATGATTGGGAAAAAATTATTTTATCAAACGTTCAAAAAGCTTGTCCCACTTCTCTAGGGCTTATTTATAATCTCTGGGAAAAAGGAAAAAGCTGGTCCATTGCTGAGTCTTTTTATCAAGAATGGTTTGTCGCGGCTCAATCAACTCGCATGGGAGATTTCCAAGAGGGTGTGCGAGCCTTACTCATCGACAAAGACAATAACCCTCAATGGAATCCCAAAACTGTTCAAGACTTAAGTGAAGCCCACATCGAAGCTCACTTTAAATCCCCTCTCGAAAACTCAAAAAATCCACTTAAAGATTTACTAGGAGATTCTTGATTATGACAAAAAAAATTGCATTTATCGGTATTGGAAACATGGGCCATCCAATGGCACTTAACCTCAAAAAAGCCTCTCTTAATGTTGAAGTTTTTGATTTAAGCCCCAAGGCTATTGAAGCTGCTAAAAAAGACGGACTTGTTGTTGCTTCCGATACCCTTTCTGCTCTCAAAAACGCAGACGTTGTAATCACTATGCTTCCAGCTTCTCAACACGTGGAAGACTTATACAACAAAACTATTTTTAACCACGCCGAAGCTCACTCTCTTCTCATTGATTGCAGCACAATTGCTCCCGAAGCGGCTCGAAGAGTGCAAAAAGTTGCTCAAAGCAAAGGCTTTGAGATGATTGATGCACCAGTATCTGGCGGAACAGGTGCCGCAACAGCCGGCACGCTTACTTTTATGGTGGGTGGCGAAAAAACTTTGTTTGAAAAAGCAAAACCAATCTTAGAAAAAATGGGAAAAAAAATATTTTACGCAGGCCCAAGTGGTTGCGGCCAAGTGGCAAAAGTTTGCAACAACATGCTTCTTGCGATTCACATGATCGGCACATCTGAGGCTCTCTCAATGGGAAAAAACCTTGGACTCGATCCCAAAGTCCTCTCTGAAATCATGCTTCAAAGTAGCGGACGAAATTGGTCACTAGAAGTTTACAACCCTTATCCTGGAACAATGGAAAACGTTCCTTCTTCTAGAGACTACAGTGGAGGATTTGGAGTGCAGCTGATGTGCAAAGATCTAGGCCTTGCTGCAGAAGCGGCTCTTTCTTCTAAATCTAAAATCCCTCTTGGGGAATTAGCTCGTAACCTCTATGAAATTCATCGCTCACAAGGTTGGGCGGAAAAAGATTTCTCGAGCATTTTAAAATTTATATCTCATGAATAAGCTTAGCCGAAACCTTCTTTCTGAAGAAGTCATAAAAGAATTTCTAAAAGATTTTCCTGAATGGAAAATCTCCTCTAATACTTTGAAGAAAAATTTTGTCTTTAAAGATTTCAAAGAAGCTTTTTCTTTTCTAAAAAAAGTGGCTTTCTTAGCTGAAGATTTAGATCATCATCCAGAAATCTGGAACGTTTATAACAAAGTTTCGCTTACACTCTCCACTCACGACACGCTTCCCTCTGGTGGCGGACTTACTGAATTCGATCTGGAATTTATAAGAAGAATTGAGAATAGCTAAAGAGGAATACCTTTTATTTTTGTAATTTTTTGAACATCTTCCCCACGACAAGTTCCTGTTTCGCAAACGTTAGCAACTGCACAAGAATGCTCAGGACTCCATGAATAATCACGATCTCCTCTTACGAGAATCCCCTCTACCTCGAGAGTATCTTGATTCAAAACAGGAGATCCAGAATTTCCTCCAAAAGCATCTAATTCAGCAACAAAATAATTTTGTTCAGAAGAAATCTCTCTCACAGATCCATTGTCATCAATCTTTAAGGGCAAGCCTGATGGATGTCCCATAACAATCAACTTTGAACGAGGATCAACTTCTCCTCGTTTTCTCACTGCTAGCGGCTTTCGATCTATCACAGATCTATCCAAACGAATGAGTGCAAAATCATTTAAAAAACTTAAATCCTGAGAGACGATTTCTTTACAGCTATAAACATTTTTTTCGGAAAGAGACTTTGATCCCAAGACATAATCAAAAACCCATTTTCCTTGCTCACAATCTGTTTGAGTTTGAACACAATGCCCTGCTGTGACCAATAAATCAGAAGCCACTAAAAACCCACTGCACTCAACAAAAGATGTTTGCGTTGAAAAACGCTCTGTCGCACAAACTCCCATCACGTTCTGTAAAGTTTGAGAGGGAAGCTTAAAAATATTTCCCTCTTTGACGAGTAAATCCTTTTCAACTCTCCCTGCAACCGAACGCGAAAGTTCTTTTACCTTTTGATTTGGATAATAAGCCGCTTCAACTCTTTCGTCTTTACCGTAGATAACTCGAGATCGATACGACGCCGCTAGAGCTGATCCACACCCCATCAAGCACGTGAAGACTAAAAGCACTGTTTTAGAAGTCACTCTCTTGAGGGAGTGCGGATCGGGTTTGCCCTTGCCCCCTAAACCCTTTGATGCCCCCACACCACTCAGCTCTCTCGTGTCCATACCCCTATTGCCCTACCTCTAATTTCGGTTCTACAACGGAATATTTTGAAAAATAAAAAAATTTACTTAAATCAACTTACAACCTTGAAGCTCTAGTCCGTAAAAGAAATTTTACTTGTCCAAGCCACTTCATTTAAGGCTTCAAGACAAGCTCTCTTCACAGATTGTGAATCAATGCCATGATACTTGTAAATATCGCTTGGCCGACCTGACTTAGAATGATGTCGCACAGCCAAAGCTTTTTGCGGAACACCCACAATACTTCCGATGTTATCGAGCAATCCTGGTTCCCCGTCATGCACACTCACCACAGGAACGCGCGCCGCGCCGAGCATACTTAAACGAGCTTGGTCTCCCATGGAGGGACCAAAACTCAAGGGAGGATAAACCGCTGCTTTTTTCTCGGCGCCTTTTGTTAGATAAAGATCACCTTCCACGGCAAGTGTTTGGCGAAGATGCTGGTAGTTATTTTCATAGGCCTGATTTCCTAAAAGCAAATCTGGTGAGCTTATGTTGATGACGTTTGCAAAGTAGCCTTCTTTCAAAAGTTCATCAGACGCGGCAAGAGCTTCTGTAATCATCACACCCATCGTGAAAATATTCACAACATTATCACCAGGCTTGTAACCTTCAGATCCACGATGATCAACGATGTACCAAGCGCCCTCTAAACAATCTTTGCGAGTACTCTCAAGAATTTCTGCGTCTGTTTTTCCTGCAAAGCGTTTTTGTTTCTTAAGACGCTCGAGCATAACTTTTTGTTCAAGAGCACGCGTCACTCCACGAATCAAAACAGCGCCGCGACCTTCGGAATTATCTTCTTTAAGTCCGCGGAAAGAATTGAGATGACGCCGAGCGGTTTCTGCAAAAATCCAATCGAGCTCTATTCCAAACGCTGGCTCCCACGTAAGCATGTTTGCAATTTGGATATCACTCTTCCAACCGTGTTGTGCGCCCTCTGGAGAAAGAGACACTCCACTGGGAGTTCCAACTAAAATGAAATTCCCTTTCCAATAAGCGTTATAAAACAACTGATCAAGAGCACGCTTGATGAAAAAATCGTACACGGTCATCACAGGCAAATAAGGAACGCCCATGAAATCGGCCATTTTTGCAAAACTTCCCAAACAAGACATGGTGTTTGATTCTGCAATTTCAAAACGCAAATGCCGCGCTTTTTGCGCTTCAGAGGGAGTGATGTCTGGAGCCGACTTGTCTTCAGTTCCCAAAAGTTGATCAAAATCTTGAGCCGCTGGTCCAAATGTTTTGTGATCCATACTGGCATTGAGATTTGTAGAAGTTCCCACATCGGGAGCCATCGTGATCAAATGAGAACCTACAACTTTCCATTTTTTTTCATCACTGCTTAAAGCTTTTTGATTTTTATTATCTGGAATTTCTGCAAAATCACCAATTCGATTGAGTTTTGCGGTGATCTGTCCAAGCACCCACTGAGTGTGCGCCATAGGAACAAGTTTCAAATTAATTCCAATTTCTTTAGGAGTGCTTTCTTTCCATCCGCAAGAATCTAGCTGCTGTTCAAGATTTTCTAAATTTTTTGCTTTAAGACTTTCAATCTCAATCATGCCTTTGAAAAAATCATCGCCACGTTTTTGAAGGTAACGAGCTTCTTCACTCTTGTCTTCAAAACGCTCAAAAGCAAAAAGATCATCTCCCTTTGCTCCTGCATTTTTAAGAAGGTTTTTCACTTCCGTTTCTTCAATCATCATAGAGTGGTTTCCTGCTTTTGCAGAACACTCAAGACCCCATCCTTTAATGGTATGAGCCACTATGAGTAACGGTTTCTCTTCGCTACTACGTGCGTACTGATAAGCTTCAAGAATTCCAGGAATGTCGTGTCCTCCAAAATCTTTTAAGAAACGAAGAACATCTTTTTCTGGCAATGCAGAAAGAATTTTCCCTGCCGCTTTGTCGTAAGCTGAAACAGCCTCAACAATTTTTTTAGCGTCACTGCTCACAAGCAAAGCTTGCAACTCACCATCAGGGAGAGCGGTTTCAAAAACAGCTTGAAGAGCCTCGCCATTTTTCTCTGCAAACAATTGCTTTCGAAAACTACCGTGTCTTAACTGAAGCACTTCCCATCCGTTGGCCACTGCCATTCCCGCGATGCGATCGCAGTCTTTGATTCCCAAAGCTTCTTCAGTGTGCGTGCGATGACCATCTAAGCTTTGTCGATTGTAATCAATGATCCATGTGACATTCGAAAGTCCGCGTTCACGCGCTTCGGGCATTGCCTCTAAAAGCGAGCCTTCACGAAATTCAGAATCACCCATCAAGCACCAAAAGTGAGGATTTGTGATGGAATATTTTCCGTGCTTTTTTGCCATTCGAAAAGCTTCTGCAAGATAAAGTGCATTTACAGGGGGAATTCCCACTGATCCAGACGGTAAGAAATTCCAATTATCTGGATCTAATGAAGAGTGATAACTTTGAAACACGGGCTCTCCTGTATGAGAGTAGTGGCGTAAATTTTTCATCGCCAAGCGTGCTCGCTCATCACTCATGCGATCGCCGTTGCTTTCACGGAAAAGTCGCAAAAGATAATCACAAGCGTGATTTGTCGGAGAAGCGTGAGGCTTCACTGCTAAAAAGTCTTCTGGTCGGCGCTCTACCAGATGAAGCAATCCCAAAAGATGTAAAGCTGACGAGCAGGCTGACGGATGTCCTCCTACTTTGGGATCACTTCGTTCTGCGTCCGCGCGATTATTCGCAATATAAATCATCGACATAGCGTGAGCCTGGGCCCTTAATAAAACCCTATTCAAAAGCTCTGCACTCGGAGTTTCATCGGTTCGTGAATTCTTGGCAGGCTTTTGAATACCCGCAGCTGATTTAACGGATTCCTGTGAGTTTAAAGATTGCGAACGAGAAGACATAAACTATGAATATGAATCAACTTAGGCAGCTGATCTAGCGAAAAAATACCAAGTTCTCGGCTTCTTGCATTTTTTAATCAGTTTTAACCAAAAAAACATGGAATATTTTAGAAATTCCTCTTTTCAAAAACCCCTTCTCCGTTATATCCATATTAAGTCCCAGCAATCGAAGTGTTCCCTTCGTCTAGTGGCCTAGGACTCATGGTTTTCATCCATGCAACACGGGTTCGACTCCCGTAGGGAACGCCAAAT
>JBILWH010000086.1:0-5636 GCA_044370015.1 Bdellovibrionota bacterium
ACCCATAAAATTCCAGAAGAAGCTTTATTCTCATCAGCGTAGTCTCGAAGTGATAAATTCATTCTGCCAGCTGAATCTTCAAAAATTCTAAGCCCAAGAATTCTTGAGAGAATCCACTCCTCTGCTTTCTCAAGATTGCTATGTTTTAGATCACTTTCAAGCCAACCAAGAAGAACAACAAGGCCTACACCTTCAAAAAATTGAGAACTTTGTTTTTCATGTTTTCCAATTTGAATTTCGGTTCGACCTCGAACGCGTTGTATTAGTGCTTTCATGCATTTATTGCGTAAAATGTACAAAAACAAGAGGGCGGCTTCCAGTTTGTTTTTTTATCATTCGAGCGAGTTCCTCTTCTAGAGTTTGTTTTATGGAAGGAAGCTTAGTTGGTCTAAGATCACCCGAGGCTTCGAGAACTTTTATTTTGTGAGAAGCAAAGTTTTCAATTTCAGAAATAATTTTTTCTTTTGTGAGATCGTTTGAGAAAATGTAGTTGTCGGGAACAATGCCTTTCATTTCTGCTTGAACCCTTCCCAGAGAATCAATCGCAAGAGAGAGGCAGCCGCCGTCTCCGGCAAATTTTCTATTTTTTAAGAAAGGATCTCTGCTGGGTGTATCGAAATATTCAAGACGTAAAAACTTTTCTTGAGGAGTTGTCTCATAATAATGATCGACAAGCTCCCACTTGTCTTCTCCTTGCTCAAATTCAAGTTTTGAATTGTTAAGTGCTATGGTTGTTTCAATAGAAATTTTATTTTCAAGAGCGACTTCTTTGACAAGATCTACAGTTGCTTTGAGCTGGTGAAGTGCTCCGTGAACGGGGATCACTCTTGCAGGTTTGACGTGACGAATAAGCTCTTTGAGTTCTTCGGAACGACCATGACCGCTGGCATGTATAGGGCCTCCTATTTTTTCTTCAGCTTTTTCACCCCAAAGAACTTGAATGTCGTGCTGGAGAAGTCCATCAATCAGACGCATGATGGTCCGTTCATTACCAGGAATCATTTTGCTGCTAAATAAAACCGTATCTTTTTCGTTTGGTCTAAAAACTGGATGACTCGCGGAAGCTATTTTTGAAAGCACACTCCTAAACTCACCCTGAGAGCCACTGCAAATAACAAGTACTTTTCGAGGATCAAGATTTACGCTTTCTTCAGCTTCTATGAGAGTTGTTTCGCTAAAGGGTGGACATTTTTTTAAAAGTCCAAGAGTTTTTGATGCTTGATAGGTTTGTTTCATAGAGCGTCCTGCTAGGACAACTCGTCGACCACATTTTTCTGCTAAATGAGCAATCAAAGCAACACGGTAAACGTTAGATGAAAAAAGTGTAACAAAAAGTCTCCCTTCAGTTTCTTTGATAACTTTTTCAAGGTTGTCTTTGATTTCCATCTCAGAGATGCTTTGACCACGGCTTTCTGCGTTGGTGCTATCCATAAAAAGAAAATCTGCTTTTTTTCCATTAAAAACATCAAATGACTTTAGAGAAATATTTCCATCTTCAAATTCATGGTAATCAAGTTTGAAGTCTGCTGAGTGAATGGCTCTGAGATTTTTCCACTCAAAAGCCAAAGAGCAGCTTTCAAGCGTGCTGTGTCTGATTTCTATAAACTTAACTTTCACGTCTTCAAAAGTGAGTTCAGTTCCTGCTTCAACGACATGCAGGTTGTCGCGGTATTTTTGCACTCCTGCATAGTGAGAGTCAGAAAGTTTTTGGTTGAGAAGTGCATAAGCTAGAGGAGGGGCGTAAAAATGAGGAGCTTCAATATTAAGGTTTTTACAAAGATGAAAAACGGCTGGGACGGCTCCTATGTGATCCTCGTGTCCGTGAGTAATAAGCCAGTGCTTTATGTTTTGACTCAATAATTTTCGAAAATCCGGATAAACGGCATCAATTCCGTAATCATTATCGTCTGCAAAAACAACACCTGCATCTACAGGAATTTTGGTTTTTCCAAATTGAAAAACCATACAGTTCATTCCAACTTCGCCAAGACCGCCTAAGGGTGTCCATGTAAATCTATTTTCACTCATTTTATTCAGCTCCAGACTGCCTGTTAAAATCTGAGAGTGCCTGACCTAAGTAGTTTTGCCAAGGTTTAAGCGACCCCGGTTCAGCTGTTTGATCATTTAAAAGAACAGCGTAGGCTAGAAGCTCGCCACCTTTACTTTGCACAACTCCAACCAGAGTCGAAACTCCTGCAATAGAGCCTGTTTTTCCCCTCAGCCTTTTTGCAGCTGCACTGTCTTTCATGCGTTTTTTAAGCGTCCCATCGACAGAGGCTATGGGAAGAGAACTCATAAGTTCGGGAAAAATTGTAAAATTGTTATAGGCAGTTTTAAAAATATCTATAAATTGCTGCGCGCAAATTCTGTCTTGTCTAGCTAACCCCGATCCAGAGGTAATTTGAAAACCGTTTTTATTAATTCCAAGAGCTGTGGCTTCTTCACTTAAGACATCAAGTCCTTTCGAAATACTTCCTGGGCCGCCCCTTGCCTCAAGTCCAACAATCTTCACAAGAGAATCAGCCATGAAGTTGTTTGAAAATTTATTCATTAAAAGAACAAGTTCTCTTAGGGGCTGGCTATTGAATTCCACTAATTGCTTTGTTTGTACTGGAGTTGGTCCTTTTTTGATTGAGCCAGATAAAGATATGTTTTTTTCACGAAGCATCATTCTAAGAGCGTGGCCCGCGTAGAGCGCTCCTTTCTCAATATTGAAGTAGCTTCTTTGCTCGCCGCCATTTAAACCGAGACTTCCACTCACAACCAAAATCTCTTTTCCGCGAATACTTTGTCGGCTGGCTTGAAGAGCGTTAAGTGAACCTTTGACAGTTTTTGCTCGATTTTCAATTTCTAAAAAACCTGTGTCAGGTGCTGGATAGACACGAACTTTATCTCCAACTTTTAAACCCGGACGAAAGTAAACGGTTGTGGTGTTGTAGTTAAAGGAAAGACCGTTTACAGGTGCGTTGTAGGGGCGATCAAGAGCATTATCAATAATTCTATTTTCGTCTCCCTGAGTTGAAAAAATTGATTCATCAACGATGAGATCCCCTTTTATTTTTTTGATATCCCATCTTCCAAGTTCTTCGGCCATTAAATAAAGTCTTTCAGTAACAAGACCTGGATCTCCTCCTCCTTTGAAGTAAAGATTTCCATTCAGAATTCCATTTTCAATTTTTCCATCTGTGAGGAGGTAGGTTTTAAAAGTGAAATCAGTCCCAAGTCTTTTGAGAGCGACATACGAAGTGAGGATTTTAATTGTTGAAGCAGGAGAAAGAGCTTCTCCAGAATTATAATCATAGAGCGGTTCGTTTCGGCTCAGCGAGTAAACAGAAACCCCAACTTTAGTTTTTTTGAGCTTTTCATCTTTAAAGATATAATCAAGTTGTTTTCCGAGAACTTCTTTATAGACAGGAGCTCCTGCTTGCAACAGAAGGGAAGAGGTAAATGAAAAAAACATCCCCCAAAGGATTCCGGTTTTTTGAGATAATTTCATTGATTTTATTAAAGCACAATTTAGTGATTGCTGTCTTTTTTTGCTTATTGAAAAGTAGTTTTTCTCAAACATTAATTTATGGAATTGAGAATGAAATAAAAGACTTTAATCTTTTAACCTCATTCGATAAAAATGCTTTTGTTCTAAACGAGCTTTTTTCTCAGTCTTTATTTTCAAAAAAAGTAGATGGAAGCTTGGAGCCTGACTTGGTCGAGTCAGCAAAATACTTAGCTGCAGAGTGGCGCTTGAAAATTAAAGAGGCAACTTATTCAAACTCCAAAAAGTTAAATTGTGAAGACATTGTTCTTAATTTAAAAGAGGCTCAAGGGAGTAAGAGCATCCTGGCTTTGCGCCTCAAAGATGTGACTTCCGTTTACTGCATCGGAAGCGAGCTGAGAATAAAAACGAGGCATCCTTCACCTGAACTCATGCAGAGGGTGGGTTCTGTCGTGCGAATTTATGAGCCGTCCACACTTAAAGATAGAATACCTGTCGGAAGTGGTCCTTATAAAATTAAAGAGCAAGAAGGTAAGGATTTAATTCTTGTTTCAAATCCTTTTTTTAAAGGCGAAAGAACGTTTTTAGAAATTCGTTTTCGGGCACTGAGGGATCCTTGGTTAAGAGATTTGGCGCTCATATCTGGAAATATAGATTTTCTTTTAGAGAATTTTTCTCATATAAGAATTCGTTCTTTTGAAAAGAATCCTCTTCTAAGGATTTATCGAAACCCTTCAAAGATTTTACACTATATAGGGTTTAATGAAAAAAAAGTAAACAAACATAATCGTAAAACTCTTCAGGGATTTTTGTCTACTTCAAATCTTATTTCAAATTTTTGGGGAGATGACGTGGATCCTACTTCTGAGATTTTTGAACATCCAAGAAAAATAGCTGACCAAAAAAATCTTAATTTAACTAAATCTGTATCCATTAATTTGGAGCTTAGTTGTATTGCTGATGAAACAAATGTTCAGTTTTTATCTCTTTTAGCTCAAAGATTGAAATCCAAAGGAGTTAATTTAAAGATTCGACCTCTTGAGTTTGCAACATTTATGAAAACGATTAATTCCCAAAACTTTGAAGCTTTTTTTTTCTATGTTGATATAGGTCATTTACAAAACTTAGAAGCTCTTTTGGCTTCTAGGGGCAATCGCTTAGGACTTGAGAACCCCAAAATTGACCAGATTTTTTTTGATTTACGAAATGGCTTGAAATTACACAAGGCTGAACAATTTTTAGAAGATATAAATAAAGAGGAAGCGTATCTTCTTCCTCTTTATAAGGGGAAAAAAATCTTAGCTGCGAGTCAAGGTATTCACCTCGATCAAAGTAATCGTGGATTTTGGAGAGACCTTATTCAAGCTATTAAATGAAGGATTTCTATCTAGCGATTTACGAGGCGATATGTTGGAATAAGAGTAAATGAAAAGACTTGAGCTTGCTCACTATCCTATTTTGATTGTGGATGATGATAAAGATGCACTTTTCTTAATGCAAGAAAATTTAAAAGATTATTCAGTAACGGCATATTGTAATCCTCAAGAGGCACTTCTTTCCTTAAAAGAAAAAAAGTTTGCTTTAATTTTAAGCGACTTTCAAATGCCTGAAATGAATGGAATTGAGTTTCTTAAAAGGACTATTGAAATTCAACCACACGCAAAAAGAGTTTTGGTAAGCGCTTTTGCGGCACTTGTAAACACGGAGGAGGCTTGGAATCAAGCGCGTGTCGATAAGGTACTTGCCAAGCCCTATACTCCTAGTGACTTAATTGAAACTGTAGAAAATGCTTTGATTGAAAAAACTATTGAAGAAGAAAACGCACGATTGAGACATCTGGCGCTTATTGATTCTGTTACAGGTGTTTCGAATCAAAGACATTTTTGGGATCGCTTAAGGTCTGAAATGAGTCGAGCAAAGCGTTTTAATCGTGCCCTGTCTGTTATGGTCTTTGATATAGATAATTTTAAAGAAATAAATGACGAAAAGGGACATTTAGCAGGAGATGTACTCTTAAAAAAGGTTGCAGATTGCTTTCTTCAAGAATGTCGCCAAATGGATATGGTGGCACGCTATGGAGGAGATGAATTTGCACTTATACTTCCAGAGATCAACGCTGAAACGGCTCTTCCAATTGCAAATC
>JBILWH010000087.1:0-5621 GCA_044370015.1 Bdellovibrionota bacterium
GATTCGGATCTCTTGGAATATCTACTTTTGCAAAAAGAAGAGAAAATTCATTGTCTTTTGCAAGAAGAGTCCCCTTAGTGACGTTAAATTTTCCTGAAACTTGAGGGACTAAATTGTTTCCCAAAAACTGTCCTTGTCCCGTCACAAATGAATCTGTCAGTGAGTTTTTAATTTGAAAACCCTGGGCCAACTCAAAAGGAAGATCAAATGTTAACCATGGCTTTTCAAGAATGGTCATTTTAACGGCTGCCTCAGAAAATTCCTTACGAAGTAACCCTTTCTCAACACGCGCTTTACCGCTAAGTAAATAAGGCTGATCTTTTCCTTTCAATTCAAAATCGCCCGAAACAGCTAAGTCTAAGTCAGGAGAAATCCTTAAAGGTAAAACTGAAGTATGGGACTTAAGGTTTATCCCCCCCCCCAACATACCCATTGATCCATTAAGCTCGAAAGTTCCCTCACCTGAACGGCCACTTAAATTTGAAAGTTTAAGCTCAGAACCATTTACGCCTACATTTCCCTTTACAGATCTTAGCTCTGTCCCCAAAAAAGAAAGGTACAAACTAACATCTGACAAAGATAGACTTGCTTGAACACCTTGTTGACTTAGCGGATTCCATCGACTTTGAAGCATAACGCTTCCATCAACTAAACGAATAACTTTAGGAAGAAAAAGATCCAATAAACGAACAGAAACATTTCCGCTTGCACGGAGCTCACTTCCTTGGCTATTCAATTCAAAACGCTTTTGTCCAGAAACAAAACTTGCTTCGCCAAGAAATCTTGAATTTTTAAAAGTAATTTCTGATGGTTTTTCAAGAAAAAGAATTCTTCTATCTTCCTTACTCCATCGATCAGACATCTGAAAATCTAATGCGTTTAATTTAATCTTTCCCGAAGAAGGCGCCCACTCAACATCAAAACTCCCTTTTGTTTTTAGAAAATCAGAAATATTTTCTTTTTTATTTGCGAGACTCAGAGCAAGTAAAATTCCTTCGTCTTTTAAGCTCGCTCGTAAATTTTCAGAACTTGAATCGTAGCGAATATTCATTTCACGACCGGCCACGAGCGAAAGTTCGTAATCTTCATGTTTTACAGAGTGAGTCGATCTGCGGCTAGCAAAACTAAGTTTTAAGTCCGGAAAAATAGACGGTCCTATTTTGGCTTGCTTGCAAACAGCTTCTAAAGACCATCCTTTTTCTTGATCCCACCATCCATAGGTCAGAACGTCTCCTCCATTAAACAAACGTTCGACATCTGGGCGATACCCAATTTGACGAATCGGAAAGTCTTGAGATGAAAACTCAACATGAGATTTCTTTTCCCCTAAAAATCCATTGAGAGTTGCTTTCTTTTCACCTTTAAAAACATCTAACTTTTCAATTCTAAGTCCGTTTAAATCTAAATAAGCTTTTAGAGTTCCCTTTTCAAAAGGAATTCCAAAACTAGAAACAGAGTGCAGATTTGCATTCAAAAAACCTCCGAAGGGTTGCTTTGTTTCTTTTTCAAGAGAGCCTTCTATATGAGCTTCAAAGTTAGAAACCGCATCAAATATAGGCGTTGTATTTTTACGAGGCACAAGAAGCTCATAATCGTTTGATTTGAGGTGTAGAGACATCATGCTTTCAAGCGAAGAAGGATCTAATCTACCAATTTTTCCAGCAACACTTAAAGTCCCAGGACCCATTCTTGCAATAGGTTTAAAGTCCAAAATATTTTTTGCGTACTGAAGTTTGCCCGATAAATCGCCAAAAGGAAGATCGCTCACCAACAAACCTTTCATTAGATAATCAGCGTAAACATCCGTTTTTCCATTTTCACGACTTCTTTGAAAATCATATTCAATTGTTGCTTGAGTCTTGAGCAAGCCCGATACGGATTGATTCAAAAAATCTGTAATAATATCTTCGAATTTTCCAGATTCATTATTTACTTTTAAAAACAATCGAGTCGGAGAATATTTTAAGTTTCCTTGGACATTAAAAATTGTTTCGTTTCCAAAAGAAAGATTTAGGTCGTTAAAATCAAGATTCTTCTCTCTAAGCTCAAAAATACCGTTCAACTCGGAAACTTTTGTCTTCAGGAGCCTTCCCTGTGGCCCCTTCCCAATGTCTGGCTCAGAGTAGACTGTATAAGGCTCGAATTTTAGCGAAACACGAGGTGTAATCTTTACAGGATCAACTCCTCCCTCAAGATCTATATTTCCATTCATGACAAGATCGAGGTAACACTCCGGTATATTTACGCCCCTTAAAAGAGCACAAAGTCCCAACTGATCCAATTGAAGATTTCCTCTTATTTTTCCATTTTCAACTTGAATATCTTTAGCTGAAAATGAATTCTTGGCTTTAAGATCGAAGGGTGTCGACTTAAATCGCCCATTAGCTTTTAAGATGCTCCAACTTTTTTGATCAAATCCAAAATCCCCTGATAGCTCTGCAAAAGTTAAATCATTAAACTGCAGATTTTTTGAACGTATTGAAGATTCACCCTTTTGAAAACTTGAACCGCTAAAACGACCCGTGGTAAGAACCTCAACAAAGCCATTCATTTTGTTTGCTCTTGCCCATTTATTGAACTTGGGATTTGCCTGAGCAAGAAGCCATTTATTTAGCTCACCTAAATCCGATACAACTTCTAAAGATAAATCTCCTGGCAGCCTCCCCTTTAAATCAAAAGAGGTGTGAAGATTTTTCTTATTCATTAGCTCCGCACTCAAGCGACGAATACTTAAATAAGCACTTTTGCGATCCTTATAAAAAACAAATGATGAAAAAAGTCGGTTTATGTTTGGAAAACTTTCTCCACTTAGACCCTCAACAACAAACTCAAATTTAATATGACCCTTGCCGTAGTTTTCAATTTTTAGATCTGCATCAGCGATATTTACCTGTCTTGATTGAATCTTAAATGAACTTATCTCAAGCAAATCAAAACCTATTTTTTGTTTTTCAAGCAAAGATTGGGCATTAACAAGTGATTCACCCAAATCTTTTAATTCGTTTTCTAAAATAAATTCATTGTTTGAATTTAAGTTTTTCGAAAAAGAAAGATTCCCACCTAATGTCACATGGTTGAGCCAAACTCTTGAGAGGTAAACTCTTCCAATCAATAAAAAAACAGGTGAGAACTCGGCTCTAAATTCATCAACAAAAACTTTTGTTTTATTTTCTTCAAACTCTATTCCCTCAATAGCAACTGCAAAACGAGATAAATCGACTTTCCAAGTACGCGCCTTGATGGAAGTTCCCAATCGTTGCTTCATGATATTCATCGTGATGCGAAGCAATCCACGATTGACGATTGGTTCACGCAGCAGGGCACCGACAAACAAAATGGGGACTAAAAAAAACCCCAAAAGAATAAAAAACTTCTGCCCCGAAAATTTCATTTAGCTACACTAATGTTTCACATGAATTTGAGCAGCAAAAGGCACCCAATTTCACTCTTATATTCTATCATCGACCGCCGAAGCCTTGCAGCTTCGACAACCTTAAAGATGCATCTAAAAAGTTAGCATCTTGGCGGATGACAGATTCATAGCGATTTCTTGCCTGAGGATACATTTCTAAAGCTTCAAAACATATAGCCATCAAATAATTGACCGAAAGTAGGTGATATTTTTCTGACAAAGGAGTCTGTCCAAGTGCCAAAACTTCGGTAAAACTTTCTAACTCATACAAACAACGCATCTCAAAAATTAAAGCTTCCTCGCAGGTTGGGTCTAATTTTCGATATCTTCGAATACAATCGCGAGCACTTGCCCAATCCGAAAGAATTCCAAATTGTGCGGACAAATCTAAAGCAATTTTAGAAAATTCTTCGTCGGAAAGAGAGGTAAAATCTTTTAATTCTTGAGACCAATCAATATCAAAAGACTCGGGTATTTCTGAAGTGGATCCCAACTCGCGTAACAACTGATCTCTTAAAGTATCAATGTCTCTCGCCATAAGATTAGTCTAGTGGCGAAAAGAAGTATTTGGCAAATAAGCAATTAAACAAGAAGTTTTTCTTCAATCCACTTCGTGTAAGTGTCTCCCGTAACATAATCTTCGTGCTCAATAATTTTTTTGTGAAGTGGAATGTTTGTCTTGATTCCTTCAACAACACATTCTTGAAGCGCTCTAAGAATTTTAGCTCTAGATTCCTTACGATCACGCCCGTAACAAATAACTTTTGCAAGCATGGAATCATAGTAAGGCGGAACACTAAAGCCAGGATAAACTCCCGAATCTATTCGAACACCTAGGCCTCCCGCCCAAATCAAATTCTCTATTTTTCCTGGACTAGGCATGAAGCTAAAGGGATCTTCGGCATTGATTCGACACTCGATAGCGTGACCCGTTAGTTTTATATCGCTTTGTTTGTAACGAAGCCGCTCACCCATAGCGACATAAAGCTGCTCTTTTACAAGATCAATTCCGGTCACATATTCCGTTACAGGGTGCTCAACTTGAATTCGAGTATTGGTCTCCATGAAATAAAAATTCTTTTGCTCATCAAGCAAAAACTCACAGGTTCCTAAACTTTCGTAATTCACTGCAGAGGCCACTGCACAAGCGGCATTACCCATTCGCTGCCTCAACTCTTCATCAAGGTGCATAGAGGGAGCTTCTTCAATTACCTTTTGATGACGACGCTGTAAGCTGCATTCACGCTCTCCAAGATGAATCACATTCCCGTAGCGATCAGCAAGAATTTGAATTTCAATATGTCTTGGCTTTTCAACAAATTTCTCAACAAAAATATCCGTTGAACCAAAGGCTGCTTTTGATTCACTTTGAGCAGATTCAAAAGCTCTTTTAAGTTCATCTTCACTTCGAACAATACGCATTCCACGTCCGCCGCCGCCGTTAGATGCTTTTAAGAGAACAGGAAAACCTATATCTTTCGCAACACTCAAAGCTTCTTCAACACTTTTTAAAACTCCGCTTCCCGGCAAAACGGGCACGCCAGACTTAGAAACAATTTCTCGAGCACTGACTTTTGATCCAAGTTTTTTCATGGATTCAGGCTTAGGTCCGATAAATGTAATTCCACATTCTGCCACGGTTGCTGCAAAATGAGATTGTTCGCTTAAAAAGCCGTATCCAGGATGGACAGCATCTGCACCCGAAACATCGCAGGCAGACATTAAAGCAACAATATTGAGATAAGAATCTTTTGCTCGATTACCCCCAATACAAATACTTTCATCAGCCATCTTAACGTGTAAGTTGGTAGCATCACATTCGCTATGAACAGCTACAGTTTTAATGCCCAGTTCTCGAGCTGAGCGGATAATCCGAAGTGCAATTTCACCACGATTTGCAATTAATATTTTTTTCATTTTTGACCTCCTTAATGTTTAAAACTAAAGGACTTCAACTTCAAAAAGAGCCTCTCCGTATTCAGCAGGAGAAGCATCATCAACTAAGATTTTTAAAATCTTGCATTTAAACTCAGCTTCAATTTCATTCATCAACTTCATCGCTTCGAGAACGCAAAGAGCGTCTCCCGCTTTGACGACTGAACCCACTTCAACAAAAGGATTTTTACCGGGTCCAGGAGCTCGATAAAAAGTTCCTACAAAGGGAGATTTGATGATTCGAGTGTTTTCTGCAGCTGCAAGGGGAACGCGA
>JBILWH010000121.1:0-5014 GCA_044370015.1 Bdellovibrionota bacterium
AGGCTCGATCTCAGCTGGAGCTTTTTTTAACGAAAACTCTATCAAATCTCTATGCTGAGAGTAGCGATGAACTTGATCAATTTCATAAACCTTTCCGTTGATATCTCTTAACTTTAAAGGACCCACAAGCGTGGGCTCATCTAAGTTAAAAACGTGAGCTGCACTGACAAAACGATTTTTAGAAATCGCAAAAGCAGTCCCAATTCCACGATAAGGACTTTTTCTCAATTTATATGGCAAAAGATGAAGAGGAAGTTCTTCTTCGTAAACGATATTCTTATCTTCGATCTGAGGAGATACGACCTCAAAAACAGCTTTTAATAAACGAACATACTGCTCTTCTGTTAGTTGCATGTCAGAGCGAGTATCTTGGGCAAAAGATGAATAAGCTTGCGATTGCTCTAAGATCGATGTGCTTTTACTGGAACAAGCAGCCAAAATAAACAAAAGAATACTCGAAATTTTTATTTTCACGATTTAAAATCCCCATATATTTTATTCAAAATATTTTCTATTTGAGTTCCCCGACTTCCCTTAGCCAAAACAAGTCCAGGAGTCCGAAATTCCTTCAAAAGCGATTCATCTAAAGGCGCTTTTGAATGATCTACATGTAAAACTTCGGGCGAATTCCAAAGCTTCGCATATTTGGAAAACTGAGGCCCCACACACAGTACAATACTTGGGCGAGACTGAAGAGCTTCGTTAAAAATTTTTTCATGATGAAGATCAGACTCAACTCCCAAGTCTAGCATGTCTCCCAAGATTAATTTTAGCTTTAAGCCTTTCACCTGCGCACTTTCGATTGCACTCCTAAGCGCCGCTCTCATTGAGCTAGGATTTGCATTATAGTGATCTCTTAACACAACAAGATCCTTCCGAACTTGCCACTCAGCACCTCTTCCATCAGGAAGAGAAATGGTTTTTAAAGATTTTATAATTTGATCATCAGTCACACCCAAATCCTGAGCAACGGAGATAGCAAGTGACAAGTTTTGAAGCGCATGAAGAGATAAATTCTCTACCCTAAACCGTAAATCTATATCTTCAGGTTTGGAAGGAGTTAAAGTGGCTCCCATGCTTTTAAGTTTACACAAGAAAGGATCTTTCGCAGGACAATAAAACTTATCGTTATTTTTTAGAATGAAATCCGCTAAAACCCTTTCCTCTTGAAACACACCCTCAAGATTACCTAATAGATTTAAATGCTCTTCTCCTATAGAAGTAAGAACTCCCACCTTTGGTTGTACAAGCGCAACATTTTGCTTCATGTCTCCAGGAGCATCAGTTCCAATTTCGATAATGGCAATTTCAACTTCAGAGCGTAATTTCTCTAAAGTCTTGGGTAATCCCAATTTTCCATTTTGAGACTTTTCCGTTCGAATACAATTAAATTGGGTACTTAAAATTTGGTAAAGAAAATCTTTGGTAGAAGTTTTTCCGTTACTTCCCCCCACTCCGATCACAATTCCTTTAAATTTTTTTCGAAAATGCGATGCAATTTCCCAATGAATCTCTTGAGTATTTGTGACTTCAAATATTCGCTCATCTTTTATGCCGACATCTCTTTCAACAAAAACAGCGAGAACATTTTTTTGGAGAACATCTTTTACAAAATCATGACCATCGATCTTATCCCCTTTGAGAGCCACAAAAATTCCATCTTTTGAAACTTCTCCAGAATGAGTAGAGAAATGTGTCGCTTTTTGAACTAATAAATCAATGTCCATCTTTGATTAGGATATCAAAAATTTTGCTGAATAAACGATTTAAAAAAATCTCCTCGTTCTTCAAAGCTTTTAAATTCATCCAAACTTGTTCCACCGGGGCTTAAAACAAGTAATGATTTTTCTTGAAAGCGTTTTTGAATCGAGGATAAAGCCTCTTTAAGATTTAGAGCCACTTCACCTTTTAATCCCGTTATATCTTTGATCAAGGTTCCTGACTCACCAAAAAAAACAAGTTCAAGAGACTGATCGCTCCATAATCTTTTTAACTTAGTCCAAGGAAGGTTTTTATCTCGCCCACCCAAAAGCCAAATGAGGGTCTGATCGGGAAATCTTTCTCGTAAAGCCGCATAAGCAGACAACACACTTTCAACTGTTGTGGCTTTGCTATCATTTACAAAAAATGAGTTTTTATGAGTAAAAAGCTCAACCCTGTGAGGAAGAGCTTCTGCTAAATTTAAAGCATCTATAACCTGAGCCTCATCAAGATCAGGCGATGCTAAAAAATCGAGTAAAGCGGCCAAATTCGCACGATTATGCTCGCCTAAAAGCTGCGAATGCCTAAAGAGGGCTGAAGATTTAGAAGGATCTATCCATCGTATTCTGTTTGTATAGCCACTCATCTGAGCAAAATGCTGCAAATCTCCACCAGGTTGAATTCCCCAAACACCCTCACGGGTAAAATCAAGCATTCTCAATTTTGCGAGGTAATAAGCATCCAGATTTTTGTAACGATCCAGATGATTGGGGTGAAGGTTTAAAATGAGGCCGCGATCAATCATGAAAGCCATTCGCTCAATTTGATAACTCGACATTTCGATTATTAGATACTCAGCCTTCTCACGGTTATATTTTTTGAGATTCAAAACGTACTGAATAAAAGGAACTCCAAAGTTTCCGCCTATAAAAGCTTTTTTTTGCAAAGAAGAAAGTGCCTGATACGCGACCCACGCACTAGTACTTTTTCCCACACTCCCCGTTATGGCGTAAATTTTTTCATCTGTTAAAAAGGAAGCTGCTATATCCATCTCTTGGAGCAAACAAACTCCCTGCTTTACAAGTTCCTCAATAAAGGAAGAATTGGGAACCCCGGGTGAAATAATTGCGTGAGACCATTTTTTATTGAGAACTTCTGTTTGATTTTTAAAATCGCTTCTAGAAAGCACATCATCGTAAAAACAGATTTCTAATTGTGGATAAAGATAACTCAAAAGCTCATGAACAGCTTCTCCGCTGCGAGCGCGACCCAAAATTAAAACAGGCCCATTTGCTGAAAACACATTTTAAAATTACACGCTCTTAAGATGAGTGACAAACTTTTTTAAATTTTAACCACTAGGCTGCGAGACGTTTTTCTATATTTCTTTTGGAAGGAAATTTAAGCTCAAAACAAGCCCCTCCCAGAGAAGCATCTGTTGACCTTCTTACACTTAATTCGCACTCATGATTTTCGGCGATTATTTTTGAAATATAAAGACCCAAACCACTTCCCTCTTCACCCTTGGTACTAAAGAATGGTCTAAAAATCTTTTCCTCAAGGTCCGAAGAAACGCCAGGGCCACTATCTTCCACAAAAATAATCACTTGATTTTCTTCAAGGCGAGCACCGACCTTAACTTTTTTCAACGGAGCTTCTTTAACCGCCACTAATGCATTCAACATAAAATTCATCACGACTTGCCCAACTTCCACCCTGTTTCCTAAAAGGTGACACTCTGAATTTTCATAATTTATCTGCAGCTCTACATCTTGAGCTTTAAAAGCATGTCTAGCTAAAATATCTAAGTTCTTGAAAAGTTCTTCTAAAGAAAAATCTACTTCTTGACTAGGCTGAAGCCTTGAAAAAGAACGAAAACCTAAGATGAGATCCTTGACTCGAGTCACATTCGCTTCAATTCTCTCCATCATTTCACGAAACTTTATATTAAGCCTCAATTCTTCTGCTTCACTTAGTTGTCCAAAAAAACCTTGCAGGTTTGTGATAGGATTACTTAACTCGTGAATAAGGGCGGCACTCAACTCTCCCATTGTCTGTAGTCTTGAGGCGTGAATTCTTTGCTGATTAAAATCATTTCTCCCTCGCAAAGCCTCTAGCTTCTGAAGCGTTAGTTTTTTACCAAGTTCTCGAATTGAATTAAATAAGTACAAAGAGCAGAGGGTAACCCCGGCCCCCACCAAAGAACTTCCCATTTTTTCGATTTCAGGAATTTCACCAAAAACCCAGTACATGTGTACTGACCAAAGAGCTGCTGTAAAAACACTCTTTAAAACCCACGACCCAAAAAGATCTCCTGCAAGAAAAGCTGGAACAATTAATAAAACTGAAGGCAATCGATCAAACTCGCTCTGCAAAGCAAGCATGTGTGCGACCAAAGCTGAGAGTACAGCTAAACCCTTTAAATTTTCTAAAACTAAATTTTTATTTTTTAAAGGAATGGTTGTTAAGAAGAAAATTCCGTAACTTATAAAACTAAGCGATTCTTTTTCTGGACCTGCCCAAAATAAATATCCTGCACCCATCAATCCAAAAGCTAACCAAATTCCTATTCGATAAAGCCATTCAAACGAATCAAGAGCCTCTTCTATAACGGAAGCCCTATCGGAAGCCACTTTCTTCACAGAATCTTTATCGGAGATGACGATAAAGGCTTAAGTCAATTTATTGATGTCAAAAAATTGGGCTAGAACCAATATCTAAAACCTAGACCTAAAGGAACTCCTCTGAAAAATTCATTTGGTAAGTTAATTCCTGCACTAAAAAGAAGTTGAAAATGCGTCGTCATTTGCCACAAATAATTTGCATAAATAGAAAACTGAAAAGATCCTCGACGCTCTCCTCTATAACTCCAAAAAAGAGGCCCAGCCTCGGCAGATAATTCAAAAGGCTCTAAATGCCAGTTCAAACTCACAGCGGGACTTTTATAAAAGTTATTGATTTCAAAAGCTGCGCCAACAGAAAAATCATTTATAAAAGCATAAGAAAAAACAGTTCTTGTTTGAAAAACTTCTAAGTTATTATTCCATGATTCCACAACATGAATCACATAATCACCTTGATCTGTTGCAAAAGCGCGTGAGGGACTACTCCATGTAAAAATACAAATAAAAAAAATTACGTATAATTTCTTAATCAAACAAACCTCAAATCGCTTTTTTCTTTTGATCAAAAACATGTCGAGTTTGAATCTCTCGAATCGTTCTTGTTTTACTTCTCATCACAATCGAATGTGACGTGCATCCATAGGCAGTGAAATTGATTCCTTTTAGCCATGACCCATCCGTCACGCCCG
>JBILWH010000088.1:0-5595 GCA_044370015.1 Bdellovibrionota bacterium
TTCAGCAGCTGCAACAAGAGTCACAAAAAGAACAAGGGAAGTTCCCTCGGCATTTTTATAAACTTGACCAGCTTGAACTAGAATTAAGTTCACTGCATTCAGCATGAGCTCAATTCCCATCAAAGCGACAACCGCACTTCTTTTTGTAAAAAAAGTAAGCGCTCCTATACAAAACAAAAATATCGCGACTGAAAAAACTAGCTGTCCCGTTGCGATCATGAATTCTCCTTTTTACCCAAATGTCCTCTTGCTAAAACTATCGCACCCAAAATTGCTCCAAAGACAAGGAGCCCCGCCGCTTGAAAGGCAGCCTGATACTGAGACAAAAAGTACTGAGCATACTGTGTTGCGGTCAAATGAGAGGCGGTAGAGCCTTCAGTTTTTGGAATCAAATGAATTGTTTTAAATAAAAAGAAAGCTAGAAGTGCAGCTACTATTCCTGAAAAAATAAAAAAGGGCATTTGTCCTGGAAGGTTTTTTAACTTTTGTGGTCTCAAATCCAAAAGCATCACGATAAAAACAAAAAGAACAGCAATCGCTCCTGCATAAACTAAAATCTGTATAGCTCCGACAAAGAAATTTCCAAGTGAAAAATATAAAGCTGCAGTTGAAAAAAGAGTCCCCATCAAAGCAACCGCACAAGAAATAGGATTGCGACTTATAAAAACAATCAAAGCAAAAAGTATGGCAAAAAAACTAGCCACCCACATAAAAATACTTGGCGCGCCATTAGCTACTAATTCAGTGGCTTGATTCATAAAGACCTCAAATAACTAACAATCATTGTGATAAAAATATTTAGAACTCCAAGAGGAAGTAAAACTTTCCATCCCAAATGCATAAGTTGGTCATAGCGAAAACGGGGGAGAGTCCATCGAATCCAGACATAAAACCACATGAAAAACAAAACCTTCACAGCAAACGACACAACTTGAAGGGCGCACGTTGCTGCAGATGCCATGGTCAATGTCATATTTTTTGCGAGGAAAAAATTTCGAAGGGCTTCTTCAGAAAGAAATGGAACGTTGTATCCGCCTAAGAAGAGAGTTGTTAAAAAAGCAGAAGCAACAAACATTGCGGCATATTCACCCATGAAAAACAAAGCAAACTTCATCCCAGAATATTCTGTGTGATATCCCGCAACCAGCTCAGACTCTCCTTCAGGAAGATCGAAAGGCAATCGATTCGTTTCTGCAAAAGCACACACCCATAAGATGAAGAAGCTCAAGGGCTGGATGAAAATTCCCCATGCAGGCAAAGAAGATCCCGCCTCTTGAAGTTTAACAATCTCACGAAGATCAAGGGTTCCGTAAGTAATAACAAGAGCGACGATACAAATTCCAATCGCAATTTCGTAACTAATCATCTGTGAACTTGCACGAAGAGCGCCCATCAAAGAAAATTTATTGTTAGAAGCCCAGCCAGCCGTCAAAACAGAAAAAACGTGCATGGAATTAATCGCAAGCAAAAACAAAAGCCCCACGCTCATGTTTGCCACTTGAACAGGAAATTCGATCCCCTCTAAATTCACAGATCCTGCCAAAGGAATTACGGTAAAAGAAATCAATGGAGGAATGACTGCAAGAGCAGGAGCTAACAAGAATAAAACTTTATGCGCCTTTGCGGGAACGTTTTCTTCTTTGAACACGAACTTGATCGCATCCGCCATAGGTTGCATCAAACCCCAGGGACCAACACGGTTTGGCCCACTACGTCGCTGCATCCAAGCAGAGCCGCGTCTTTCAACGATGACCATTAAAGGAACACCCGTCAGCACAGCTGCTCCCAAAGCAACTGCAACGATTGCCGACCATAACTCAGAGCTCATGATTTTTGCCTCGCACGAATAGCGTCTAATACAGATCCTAATTGACCCGATACTTTAGGAAGCTCAGGAGCAAATTCGCTTTCGGGTATCAAAAGCTTTTCAAATTCTTCTGGAAATTTTTTAAGCATGCTTGTCACAGGCATTGCGCAGGCATCTGATAAAACGCAAATTGTTTTACCTGCCATGTTGTCACAAGCACTTTGAACATTTTTTAAATCACTCTTAGTTCCCTGCCCGCTACAAACACGACGAAGCATTTTATAGGTCCACTTTGTTCCTTCGCGACAGGGCACACACTGTCCACAACTTTCATGAGCGTAAAAGCGTGCTGTACGCATACAAACTTCAGGAATACTTCTGCTGTCATCGACCACGATAATCGCGCAGCTTCCCATCATCGTTCCTTTAGCAGCAAGGGTATCGAAATCCATAGGAACGTCAAATTCTTCAGCTTTTAAAAGAGGAGAAGAAGATCCGCCCGGAAAACATGCTTTGAATTTTCTACCAGGCAACGGCCCACCACAAATTTCATTCAACATTGTCGAAAGCTTTGTGCCTACTGGAACTTCAAAAAATCCTGGTTTTTGAACATCTCCGGAAACGCACCATACGGCCGTTCCTGCTCCACGATTTGTTCCATTGCCCATTTTGATAAACCACTCTGCACCGTTCAATAAAATTCCAGGAACATGCGCGAGAGTTGCAACGTTATTCACAATTGTTGGACCACCAAAAGCTCCGCTAATTGCAGGAAAGGGCGGCTTCAGGCGAGGCTGTCCACGATCTCCCTCAAGAGATTCGATCAACCCTGTTTCTTCACCACAAATATAAGCTCCTGCACCGGGATGAACTGTAAGATCAAAAGCTTTGCCTGATCCAAAAATGTTTTGGCCAAGATAATTTTTTGCATAAGCTTCGTTAATGGCATCTTCTAAGCGCTTAATTGCCAAACGTAATTCACCGCGGACATAGATGTAGCCAGTCTTAGATCCAATTGCGACCGCAGCGGCAATCATTCCCTCAATCAAACGATGAGGGCAATGCTCCATAATCTGACGATCTTTAAATGTACCAGGCTCTCCTTCGTCGGCATTACACACGAGATAGACTGGCTTACTAGAATTTTTAGGAATAAAACCCCACTTCATTCCCGTGGGAAACCCTGCTCCGCCCAAACCGCGCAAACCAGAATCTTTAACTGTTTTAATAATTTCATCAGTCGGCATTGAAACGGCTTTTTTTGCCGCTTCGTAACCTTTGTAATTTTTTTCGTAATGCTGAATTGTCCATGACTTATCCTCACCGTATCCAGCAATTAAAACTCTTTTCTCAAGCGGGTGAAGGGGTAGAATTTTTTGACTCACGCGACACTCCCTTCGGAAATACGTTTTTCATAATCAAGGTAAGCATTTTTATCTTTTAATAAGTCATCAATAATTCGATCGACTTTTTCGATTGTAAGTTCTTCATGATAATCCCAACCATTCACCTGAAGGACAGGTGCTGTTCCGCAAGAGGCCAAACACTCCACGCGCTCAAGGCTAAATTTACCGTCTGGAGTGATTTCATTTTCTTTGATGTTCAAGCGCTTTTTAATGTGCTCAATAACACCATCACTTCCACGTAAATAGCAGCTTATGTTGTGACAAACTTGCAAAACATACTGCCCCTTGGGATTAAGTCGAAACATTGTGTAGAAACTTGCAACTTCGCGAACTCGCGCAGGACTTAGATCCATACGTTTTGCAACGTATTCAACCGAATCGGGTGTAAGCCACTTATTTTCATCTTGTACAAGATGCAAAATAGGCAACAACACAGCATCTTTTGTGGGATAGCGAGTAAGCAACCACTGAAATCTTTTTTCAACTTCAGGAGAAAATTCATATTTCTTTTCAGAAGCCATTAAGAATTTACTCCTTTTCCACGAACAACCGTTGTGCCAAAAGGATCAAACATTCCTTCATCGACAACTTTCTTTTCAAATTCTTGTCGATAATCGACAACAAAATCTTTTCTTAAAGGATGTCCCTTGAACGAGGGAGGAAGAAGAATACGTCTCATATCGGCATGCCCTTCAAAGGTAATTCCATACATGTCGTAAACCTCTCGCTCGAGCCACTCTGCACCTTTCCAGATATCCGTGACTGTAGAAATTTTAGGATCCAAATCAGAAACAGGAACCACAACAGAGCAACGCTTTTTGCTCTCCATAGAAATTAGCTCATAAACAACATGAAAGCGCGGAGAAGCAGGAGCTTCATCGTAAGCAGTTAAATCCGCCATATGAACATATCCGCGAGATTGAAGATCCTTCAAAAGTTCTTTGAAATTTTGAACACTTGCTTTGAGCTCGGGCTCAGAAGGAGCTGATTCTCGAATTATAAGATTATATTTTGTTTTTAATTCATCAAAAAAACTTTCAAATTGTGTTGCCATTATGAAGGCTCCCATTCCACAGCACCGGCACGATATTCGTACCAAATACTTAAAACAAAAAAGGCGAGGAAAAACAAAGTCGTCAGCATGCCCACAATTCCCACAGCCTTTAACTCAGGCCAAGCAAGAGCCACGGGAAGAAGAAAAGCAGCCTCTAAATCGAACAATAAAAATAAAATCGCAACGAGATAATATTTTACACTCAAGCGATCTCGAGCTTCGCCCGTGGGAGTGATCCCACATTCATAGGACATAATTTTGGGACCAAACAATCTTCTGGGTCCCAAGAATCGCCCCACAAAAAAAGCTCCGCCCACAACGACAGAGGCAAAGGCAAACATGACAAAAATTCCTAAGAGGTTTGTATCAGGCGTATTCATCAAAATGGGCAAAAGCCCACCTTAATTCATAGCTCCAAGCCCCTAGAGTGGCAATTATCAAATAGGAAAGTGTCAAATTACAAAAGCTTAGCGAGCAAAAAGTAATGAGCTTGTCGCCCACGACATTAGGGGCTCCCAATAAAGACCCAAAACTAAATTTGGAACGGCTAAAACAAAGAGCATTACAAGAATAAGTTTTGGAATTTGAGACTGAACGCTGAGGGTTTCCTCTGCTACCTTTTCAAGAAACATCGCTTTTAAAATTTTAGCGTAATAATAAAGCGAAATGACAGAATTCACGGCGGCAAGCATCGCAAGTCCGTACATTTTTTGTCCTAAAATTGCGATAAACAAATAAAGCTTTCCAATAAATCCAACAAACGGAGGCAATCCTACAAGTGAAAACAAAAACACGGCCATCAAAACAGCAAGCAAAGGTGCTTTTTTAGCAAGTCCTTTAAATTCCCTGAGAGAATCTCCGCCCATGCGATCTTCCACAAGTGAAGCAACCCAAAAAGCACCAAGGTTCATCGTGCAATATACAACGATGTAAAACATGATCGCAGAAAGACCTTCTTTGTTTTGAGAAGTTAGGCCAAGTAACATGTATCCTGCATGAGCAATGCTTGAATAAGCCAGTATGCGCTTTACAGAAGTTTGTCCCAAAGCTGCAAGATTTCCCATGAACATAGTGAAAACAGATGAAATTACAAAAAATTTAGACCATGAAACAATTCCTCCTGCTAAATAGGCAGGTTGAGTTGCGTTTTTTGTAAGAGCCAGCACAAGATCTTGATCCACAACAGGGAGTGAAAGACCCACAACAAAAAATCGAATCAAAAGAGCAAAACCCGCCGCTTTTGGTGCGACAGAAAAAAGCGCTGCAACAGGAGTGGGAGATCCCTCATACACGTCAGGTGTCCACATGTGCATAGGAGCAGCACTAAT
>JBILWH010000089.1:0-5593 GCA_044370015.1 Bdellovibrionota bacterium
CAAAATCCTTTTCAATAAGATCGAATCTCAAAAGATCAAGCTGATTTAAACTTGGATTTTTTTCTCTCAACTCTAAACAAAAGTCGCCCCAAGAAAGGTCTTCTAAAGAATCCACCTCAAATGCCAAATCATAATCCGAAGTTTTAGAGTTTCTAGCTTTTGCACGAGAGCCAAAAAGCCAAATACTTTTTATCCATTTTCTTTTTTTTGCACAATCTGCCACAAAAGAAAGAACCAAATCGTCTTTTAAAACAGGCATTTTCCCTATTAAGTATACATGAGGGGCCGTTATTTTACTTCTTGTTTAGTGCGGCATTTTTGAAGAAAATTAAGATTGAATCACCGATCTTGGCTGACTAACAATAAAGCATGACATTTACATGGCCTGCAGGTTCACCCACCTCGAGCCCCGTTCGTCTTGCGCTCAGACAAGCAATTTTAGAATCTATTTTTCTTGCTGAATCAGGACACCCGGGCGGATCTCTTTCGCTAGTCGAAATTTTAACAGCAATTTTTGATGGGAATTTCGTTCAATCACCAAAAGACCAACAAAACCCTGAACGAGATCGTCTTGTTTTATCAAAAGGCCACGGCGTTCCAGCACTTTACGCTCTCTATTCTCAACTTGGATACTTTGAAGCAAAAGAACTTCGCGGACTTCGAAAAAGCGGTCATTTTTTGCAAGGTCACCCCGATCACTTGCGCTATCCACTGATGGAAGCTTCCACGGGAAGCCTCGGGCAAGGTGTCTCCGTTGCTCTTGGCCTAGCTCTTGGGCTTCGTCTAAAATTTGAAAAAGGTGAGCTTAAAAGATTACCTAAAGTTTACTGCATTCTTGGAGACGGCGAATCACAAGAAGGTCAAGTTTGGGAATGCCTTATGAGCTGCGGTAAATTTTTACCTGGAAATTTAATTTTTATTCTTGATGCTAACGAAGGTCAGATTGATGGCCCCGTGAAAGAAGTCATGGACCTTGAACCTCTCGCCGAAAAAATTAAGGCTTTTCGCCTAAATGTAAGTGAAATCAATGGCCAAGACGTCAAAGTCATACAAGATAAATTAAAATCTATTGAAGTCAAAGCTCACGCTCCTGCGCAATTTATTATTGCTCGCACGCTGAAAGGCCAGGGTGTAAAATCAATGGAACGAGTGATCGACTGGCACGGAAAAGCCCCCAACAAGGATGAACTCAAGCGATCTCTTGATGAAATTTATGGCGAAAATAATCGCCCCAATGGCTCACTTCTCGAAGGAGCACACACATGAGCACCTCACAAATACTTGATCAGCTAACAGATTCTCAAGTAAAAGCAAAAGCGTCTCGAGCAGCGTTTGGAGAGTTTCTCCAAGAGTTTGGAGCAAGCAATTCTCGCATTGTGGCTCTTGATGCCGACCTTTCAAAATCAACTCAAACTCAACATTTTGCGAAAAAATTTCCTGAGAGATTTTTTAATATGGGAATTGCCGAAGCCAACATGATTGGCGTGGCGGCAGGTCTTGCTCGAGCAGACTTTATTCCCTTTGCTGCAAGTTTTGGATGTTTCTTAACAGGTCGCTTTGATCAAATTCGAATGAGCGTCTCTTTTACAAACGCAAACGTGAGATTAATTGGAACTCATGCGGGTGTGGGAATCGGAGAAGACGGACACAGCCAAATGGCGCTAGAAGACTTGGCGCTCATGCGAGTGCTTCCGCACATGACTGTTTTGCAACCTGCTGATGAAGCAGACACAAAGCGCCTACTCGAATGGAGTCTTTCGCACAAAGGGCCTTGCTACTTTCGCCTCACGCGACAAAACTTAAAAGCCATCAAATGGCCGATTGAATCTCAAAAAGTAAAAGTAGGACATTGGGATTTCCTTCACACAGAAGCTAACAGCATCATGCTTATTAACTCGGGCGGGCTTCTTGAAAGCTGCATCAAGGTTGCAGATCGTCTTAAAAATGAAGGCCATAACGTAAGTATTGTAAACGCCTCATGGATAAGCCCTGTCGCTCGTGAGAATTTTTCAAAAATTTCTGAACTTAAGCCTCAGCTGATTGTGAGCGTAGAGGATCACTACACTGTAGGAGGTCTTGCGAGTGTGATTGCTGAAAATCTTATAGAAAGAAATGCCCTCTTCCCGCTTTGCAAAGTGGGAGTTCAAGACTTTGGCGCCTCCGGAAGCCCTCAAGATAATCTCAAAGTTTACGGACTGGACCCTGAAGGGATTTATCAGCAAATTAAGAAATGTTACAAAAAATAAAAGAATTTCTCGTTGTAGAATTCATTTTCTTTACGCATTTACTTTTAAGGCTTAGCTGGAAAAAAATTCCGGGCCCTTATCCCGCAGATATTCAAAAGCGAATCGACCAAGGACTCCCCACGATATTTGGACATCTTCATCAAGACGATATTTCGCTTTCTGCTTTTTACGTAGGAAAACCTGTGGGAGTTCTTGTTTCACACAGCAAAGATGGAAATTTGCTCACTCGGTTTTTTCATAAAATTGGATTTAAAGTTGCACGCGGAAGCTCTTCACGAGGAGCGGCCTCGGGATTTTTGGAATTACTTAGAATTAGCAAAGAAGAAAAGCTGCGTTATATCACTTTTGCTGCTGATGGACCAAGGGGGCCCGTTGGTCTTACGAAAAATGGAATTTTTAAACTTGCAGAAATTCTCAACGCTCCCGTTGTCCCCACAGTGGCGCTTGCCAATCGTCGATGGACTTTCCATAAATCCTGGTCAAAAGGATTTATTCCTAAACCCTTTGCTCAAGTCGAGGCTCACTACCTTAAACCCCTTTCCGCGGAACTCATTGCAGAAAAAGTAAAAATTAAAGATTACGCTGCTCTTGCAACAATATTTAATGCCCAAATTGCAGAAGCAAAAGGCAAAGGCTACTTCTAGCTGTCAAAATTTTAGCAGAAATAATCAATTAGGCGCCCTAAACAAATTAATTTCTCCAAGATTCTACCCCTTGCTCGATAAGAAATAAGAGTGAAAAGATTTCTTAACAAAGCTTCTATCTTTTTGTTAAGTCTTCATTATTTAGAAGCTCAAAGCTCACTAGAGAGATTGCAAAAAAAAGCTGGTCAACTTCTTTGGGTCGGCTACCATTCCATTGATCAAATTAAAGAGCTTCAACCCTCAGGGGTTGTTTTTTATGGATGGAATATAAACGACTCCACTCAACTAAAAAAAAATATTCAAGATTTACGCAAATTAGAGACTGAAAAAGGCATAAAAACTCTTACTGCAATTGATCACGAAGGAGGAAATGTCCAACGACTTAAAAAGGGCTTATCTTTTATTCCCGACGCTTCCGCTCTTAGTGCCAGTAAAGACATACATCTTGCTGAAAACATTTCATTTCTTATGTCTCGTGAGCTTTTTGAATTAGGGGTGGATATTAATTTTGCTCCTGTCATGGATCGAGGAAACTCACTTAACTTTTTGGCAAATCGCTTATGGGGAGAAGACAGTGAAACGATTACACAGATGACCCAAGCCTTCATCAAGGGACACCTCCAAGGCGGAGCGCTTCCCTTCCCCAAACACTTTCCTGGTCACGGGATGAAAGCTTTTCAGGACGCCCATTTTCTTCCCATTAAAAATTCTCAATCAAAAAAGAATCTCCTCGAACAAGATCTCCTTCCTTTTAAAAAAGTCATAGAAGATTCTCGCTTAGCGGGAATGATGAGCGCTCATGTTGAAATTTCTTCTCTTGATAGCAAACCCGCCAGTTTATCTAAAAAGGTTATGGCAGAATTTCTTCGAAAAGAATTAGGTTACAAAGGCTTTGTCTTATCGGACGACCTTGAAATGACAGCCGCCAGAGAAGGCAACAAGAGTTTAAGTGAACTCGTGATTGAAAGCCTTAAGGCAGGAGTCGATGCCGTGCTTATCGTTTGGTCAAAAAAAGAACAAATCCTCGCACGTGATCGAATTGTTCAAGCCATACAAAGTGGAGAGTTAAGCGAAGAAGAAATTGATTTAAAAATTTCAAGGCTTCACATTCTCCAAAAAAAAATTACCGCAACCCAAAACAATATCCATCAATTTCCGTCACTCACTCATGTGGAAAAAGAAGAGCTCCTTGACCAAGCCTGGACGGCCTCACAAGAATGGATTATTGGAAATCAAAAAAAATTTCAACAATGGTCTACACCTCTTCAAAAAGACAGCTGGAACGTCGTCACTCCCCCTGGAGCTTACACTCAAATATGGAAAAAGTTTCGACCTCAAGACAAAGTTCAAACTCACAATCATCTCAAAGGTGAAAACCAAGCACTCTTAAAAACCTTGGAAAAAAAGATTTACCAGCAAACTCCTCTTGTTTTCCTAACACCTCCTCTTCATCAAGATGAGGGTCAATGGGTACGGGGTATTACCAAACTCTTAAACCTTGCTTATGAAGACCCAAAATCCATGGCTCCTCTTTTATGGATACATATGGGCTCAAATCCTATAAAAGTTACTCGGGCAGAAAATCCCTCAAAAGCCCTGTCACTTGTTCTTCTTCATAGCGACACACACACAAGTTTACGTCATTTTATGACGATGCTAAGCTCAGGTTACCGACCATGGAAATCAGTTTCCCAGAGATCCTCCTCATTGTTGCCATTGCCCTCCTGGTCATGGGACCTAAAGAACTGATTAAGACTTCACAACAAATTGGCCGCTGGGTTGGAAAATTTAGAACTCAAATAAACAATTTTAAAATCATGCTCAACGAAGAGCTTCTTCAAGAAGAAAAAATCAAAGAGATTAAGGAGCTAGCAGAGATAAAAGACACCAATAGCGAAACCAATAAAGAAAAAAAGACGGAAGGAGGCTCTACAGATGGAACACGCTCCAGCTGAAAGCGTAAAGATGCCTCTGTTATCACACTTGGACGAACTTCTTAGACGTTTTCGTCGGTGTTTTATTTGGATTCTATTAGGTTCCTCTATAGGCTATTATTTTTCTGATTTAATTTATGAAGGGCTTAAGGGACCCATAGCTGCTTATCTAAACAAAGAAAACCCTCTTGTTTTTACTCGTTTCTTTGAAAAAGTTGGGGTTCTTTTTCGCATCTCGCTTGTCTTTGGACTCCTCATCGCCTCCCCCCTTCTTTCGTATGAAGTTTTAGCTTTTGTTAAACCCGCCTTAAAACCACGTGAAAAAAAACATATTGGAACCCTTTTAACATCACTTGTGATTTGTTTTATTGCTGGATCCGTAACGGGTTACGTCTGGATTCTTCCTTTTATTATAAAAGCCGTTTTTTCATTCGGAAAAGCTGACCTTATTCCAATGATCACCGTCTCTTCTTATGTGAATGCCTCGATCGGTATTATTTTCATGAGTGCCCTTTTTTTTGAGATACCCGCGCTTATGCTCAACCTTTCTCTCTGGGGATGGGTCAAGCCGCATACGTGGGCAAAAGGCCGTCGTATGTCGATCGTTGTAAATGCAATTGTCTCGGCTATCCTCAGCCCACCAGATCCTTGGAGCATGATTTTGATGATGATTCCTCTTCAAGTTTTATTTGAAATAGGAATCTTACTGGCAAAAATAAGCGAACAGTTACAAAAGAAAGAAAATTAAAAAATGAGCCTTCAAAAAACA